>JAFSAX010000038.1 GCA_017442105.1 Selenomonadales bacterium
ATTGACCGTCTGCCACTTTATTTTCGTACACTTCGTATGAGTCAAGAAGCCGGAAAAGAAATCATATCATCTGAAGAACTCGGTAAAACGCTCGATGTAACGCCCGAACAGATCCGCAAAGACCTTGCATCATTCGGTCAGTTCGGCAAAAAAGGTGTAGGCTACTTCGTCAGAGAATTGACGCGTAACATCAGCGAGATACTTGGACTTCAATATCATTTCAACATCGCAGTCGTTGGGGTGGGGCATCTCGGCGCTGCACTGGCTAATTATCAAAACATCGGTTCGCTCGGCTTTCGGGTCGTGGCACTGTTTGACTCTGATCCCGAACTCAAAGGGAAAGTCATCAACGGTGTGGAAGTCGAATCAATGTCATCCTTGGTTCAAAGTGTAAAAGAGAAAAACGTAAATATCGGTATCATCGCCGTTCCGGCAACACATGCACAAATGGTCGCAGACAAGCTGGTGGCAGGTGGGGTAGACGGTATTTGGAACTTTGCTCCCGTTCGCATCAATGTTCCGCCGAATGTTCAGATCATTCATGAGGACTTATCGATCGGACTAAGCAGTTTATCGTATCACATTGCGAGAAATATGGTGAAAAATATTGACGAATAACAATATCTATCATTTTTTTGGCAGGAATTTTACGATGGGTCTAGAACCTATATAAATGAACATTATTTCACAATAACTAAATAGCCGAAATTCTACCGTCAAAGCAGTCAATTTTATGTGTCGTTTGACGGTACTGTTGCGCAAACTGTTAGTAAAATGTGTGATATGTTCCTATATAGTAAGTATAGAAAAATTTTTATTCAAGTTGACGAATAGGGAATCCTTTCGTTAAAAATTACTTGGGGGGAAAATTTGTAATGATTGACATTCTTGATCGTATTCGCAACACAGAACTTCATTCCAAAATCGTTACGGCTGATGTCGCTGCTCAGGCGATCAAACCGAACATGAACGTAGGTATCAGTGGTTTTACGCCGGCCGGTTATCCGAAAGCAGTTCCGATGGCATTGGCAAAAATCATGAAAGAAACTCCGTTCAAAATCAATATCTGGTCCGGCGCTTCCGTTGGTGATGAGTGTGACGGTGAGCTCGCAAGAGTAAACGGTATCCATCATCGTATTCCGTATCAGACAAACGGCGATTTGAGAAAAGGATTGAACTCCGGTCAGATTGAATATTGCGATTTGCACCTCAGCGAATCTGCACAGCTTTCGCGTTACGGCTTCTTGGGCGGTAAAGTTGATATCGCTATCGTTGAAGCTTGCGCTATTACGGAAAATGGTGACATCATTCCGACGACTTCGATGGGTAACACGGCTTCTTATGTACAGAGTGCTGATGTTGTTATCGTTGAAGTAAACACGACTCAGCCGCTCGCGCTCGAAGGTATGCATGACGTATATGTTCCGCTCGATCCGCCGAACCGTCAGCCGATCCCGGTTGTAAAAGTTAATGACAGAATCGGTACTCCGTACATTCCGTGCGGCGTTGATAAAATCAAATACATCGTTCCGTGCGACATTGGCGATGATGTTCGTCCGTTCAAACCGATCGACGAAGATTCCAAAAAAATGTCCGAGCACATCATCAACTTCTTCCGTGAAGAAATCAAAGCCGGCCGTCTTCCGAAAAACCTCCTTCCGCTTCAGTCGGGCGTAGGTTCGGTAGCGAACGCAGTAATCAGCGGTTTCGTTGATTCCGATTTCACGGATCTCGAAGTTTACACAGAAGTTATCCAGGACGGTATGCTTGATCTTGCTGACGCAGGCAAATTGAAATTTGCTTCCGGTACGTCCTTCTCGCCGTCTCCGGATGGTCTCAAACGTCTTTATGAAAACATCGATGAATATCGTACGAAAATGATGCTTCGTCCGCAGGAAGTTGCAAACAGCCCGGAAGTTGCTCGTCGTATCGGTATCATTGCAATGAATACTGCAATCGAATTCGACATCTATGGTAACGTTAACTCCACGCATATCATGGGCAGCAAAATGATGAATGGTATCGGCGGCAGCGGTGACTTCGCTCGTAATGCATACCTCACTTGCTTCTTCACGACTTCGACTGCAAAAGGCGGTTTGATCTCCTCGATCGTTCCGATGGTATCCCATGTTGACCACACTGAACATGACACGGACATCTTCGTAACGGAACAGGGTCTTGCTGACGTTCGTGGTCTCAGCCCGCGTGAAAGAGCACGTGTTATCATTGAAAACTGTGCTCATCCGGACTACAAACCGATGCTCCTCGACTACCTCGAAAGAGCAGAAGCTGCAACGAAAAAAGCACACACTCCGCACATCATCGAAGAAGCTCTCTCTTGGCATGACCGTTTCATCAAAACGGGTTCGATGAAAAAATAATCGCATCAAAGCGATAAACAAACGTTAATAAAACAGCTCTTTCAAAAGAAAGAGCTCACAACAGTCGAGAAGTCTTCGGACTTCTCGGCCGTTGTCGGTGATTGACTGAAAAGTCATCGCTGGTTTTAAAATATGCCGTAAAGGCATCAGGGTTCCTAGATATGTTCTAATGAAAAAAATGAAAAGGAGGACTTTTATATGAGCGAAAATATAAAAGCCGCATTAGAAGCGTACACTTCTACCGTAGAAAAAGCAATTGCAAAATTCCCGGAACGCCCGAATTTGCCGGAACAGAGACTCTATACTCCGGCTGATCTCGGCGACCAAGACTATGTAAGCGAAATTGGCTTCCCGGGCCAGTATCCGTTCACTCGTGGCGTACAGCCGACGATGTACCGCGGTCGTTTCTGGACGATGCGTATGTACGCTGGTTTCTCCACTGCTGAAGAATCCAACAAACGTTATCGTTACCTCTTGGCAAACGGTGGTAGCGGTTTGTCTTGCGCATTCGACCTTCCGACTCAGATCGGTTATGACTCGGATGATGCTATCTCCGCAGGTGAAGTTGGTAAAGTAGGGGTTGCTATCGACTCCTTGGCTGACATGGAAATCCTCTTCGACCAGATCGATCTCAGCAAAGTATCCACGTCCATGACGATCAATGCTCCGGCATCCGTTCTCTTGGCTATGTACATTGCAGTTGCTGAAAAACAGGGCGTATCTGCTGACAAACTCAAAGGTACGATCCAGAACGATATCTTGAAAGAATACGCTGCACGCGGCACTTATATCTTCCCGCCGAAACCGTCCATGCGTTTGATCACGAACATCTTCGAATATTGCTCGAAAAATGTACCGAACTGGAACACGATCTCCATTTCCGGTTACCACATCCGTGAAGCTGGTTCCACGGCTTCCCAGGAAATCGCATTCACGATCGCTGACGGTATCGCATACGCTGAAGCTGCTATCAAAGCAGGTTTGGACGTAGACGCATTCGCAGGTCGTCTCTCCTTCTTCTGGAACGCACACAACAACGTACTCGAAGAAGTAGCTAAATTCCGCGCTTCCCGTCGTGTATGGGCAAAAGTTATGAAAGAACGCTTTGGCGCTAAAAAACCGAAATCCTGGATGCTCCGCGTACATACGCAGACTGCAGGTTCCATGTTGACGGCTCAGCAGCCGAACAACAACATCGTTCGTGTTGCTCTCCAGACGGCAGCAGCTGTAATGGGCGGCACGCAGTCCCTCCACACGAACTCCCGTGACGAAGCTTTGGCTCTCCCGACGGAAGAATCCGTAATGGTAGCACTCCGTACGCAGCAGATCGTTGCTTACGAAAGCGGCTTGGCTGACGTTATCGACCCGCTCGCAGGTTCCTACTATGTAGAAGCTTTGACGAACAAAATCGAAAAAGAAGCTTGGGAATACATCAACAAAATCGACGAACTCGGCGGTGCTGTTGAAGCTATCGAAAAAGGTTACATCCAGAAAGAAATCCAAGACAGTGCTTACAAATGGCAGATGGCTGTTGAAAGCGGCGAAAAAGTTATCGTCGGCGTAAACAAATTCCAGGTTGAAGAAAAACCGGTTGAAGGTCTCTTGAAAGTAGACGACTCTGTCGGCGCACTTCAGAAGAAAAAATTGGATGCCCTCAAAGCACGTCGTGACAGCGAAGCTGTTGCAGCTGCATTGGCTAACCTCGAAGCAGGCTGTAAAGATGAAAGCGTCAACCTCATGCCGCTCATCCTTGAAGCTGTTAAAACCTATGCAACGTTGGGTGAAATCTGTGGCGTAATGCGTAAAGTATTCGGCGAATACGAAGCACACGTTAACTTATAAGAGCGATAGTTGGAGGTATAAACGATGGAAAAACGTATTAGAGTATTGGTAGCAAAACCGGGTCTTGACGGTCATGACCGTGGCGCAAAAGTAGTTGCACGTGCATTGCGCGACGCTGGTTTTGAAGTTATTTACACTGGCCTTCGCCAGACTCCGGAACAGATTGCAGAAGCTGCATTGCAGGAAGACGTTAACGTTGTTGCAATGAGCATTCTTTCGGGTGCACATCCGCAGCTCTTCCCGGTAGTAGTAAACTTGATTAGAGAAAAAGGCATGAAAGACGTTCTCATCATCGGCGGCGGCGTTATTCCTGACGGTGATATCCCGGCTCTCAAAGAAGCTGGCATCGCTGAAGTATTCACGCCTGGCACACCGACTGGCGATATCGTTAAATTCATTAACGAAAACGTATAATAATCAAGTATTATGATATAGGTGATGCCTCCCTTGCGGGGGAGGCACACCTAATCATAAGGTGGTGCGAATGATGGATATTGCAAAAGAATTATTAGCAGGTTCTCGTTTAGCATTGTCTCGTGCGATCACAGCCGTAGAGAATGAATATGATGAAGCTGTCGATATTATGAAAAAATTATATCCGCACACAGGAAACGCATACGTAATTGGTATTACTGGACCGCCTGGTGCCGGAAAAAGTACATTGACTGATAAGATTGTAAAAGAATACCGCCGTTTGGGTAAAACGGTCGGTGTTATCGCGATCGACCCGACCAGCCCGTTCTCCGGTGGTGCTATCTTGGGCGACCGTATTCGTATGAATGAATTGACTCTCGATGAAGGCGTATTTATCCGCAGTATGGGAACAAGAGGAAGCCTCGGCGGACTCTCTCATAAAACGGCTGATGCCGTAAAAATTATGGATGCTGCAGGAAAAGACGTTATTATTGTCGAAACCGTTGGTGTTGGCCAATCGGAAGTCGATATCGTCAAAGCAGCTGATACAACACTTGTGGTTGTAGTACCGGGCTTGGGTGATGACATCCAGGCGATCAAAGCCGGTATTCTTGAAATTGCCGACATCTTTACCATCAACAAAGCTGACCGTGATGGTGCGGATAAGCTCAATGTTGAACTTGAAATGATGTTGGATCTCTATCAAGATAAACTTGATTGGCGTCCACCTATCAAACGTACCGTTGCACATCGCAATGAAGGTATTGCGGAATTGGTACAGACTTTAGAAGAATACTACGGTTATCTTAAAGAAACCGATAAATTAACCGAACGTCGCACGGAACGTATCAAAGCAGAAGTTCTTGCAATGATTGAAGAGAACATTGGTCGCTATGTAACTCGTTCTATGCAAAGTGATGGTGAATTTGAGCAAATGGTACAGCAGATCCAAAAACGAGAAGCGGATCCGTATACTCTCGTTGCAGAACTGTTGAAACGCTTGCTTAAATGATAAATTAAAGCTTCAAATCTAATAAGGAGGGAATTACAATGTTCAAAGTTAACAAAGTAGACCATGTCGGCATTGCTGTTAAAGACTTGGAACAAGCCAAAAAATTCTACACGGAAATGCTTGGCATCCCGGCTATGGGCGAAGAAGTGGTTGCAGAACAGAAAGTTAAAGTTTGCTTCATTCCTTGCGGTGACAGCGAAATCGAACTTTTGGAATCCACTGAACCGGATGGTCCTATCGCTAAATTCATTGAGAAGAAAGGCGAAGGCATCCAGCACGTTGCTCTCAATGTAGACAACATTGAAAACGCTTTGGCTGATTTGAAAGAAAAAGGCGTACGTTTAATCGATGAAAAACCGCGTTATGGTGCAGGCGGAGCTAGCATTGCTTTCGTTCATCCTAAATCTACTGGCGGCATTTTGTTGGAATTATCCGAACGTAAGTAAAATTTAGGTATAAAAGCAATCTGGCAGGAGGTAAAAAATGGCTACTGTTCTGGAAAAAATTGAAGATTTAAAAGCCAGACAAGAGAAAATCAAACTTGGCGGCGGTGAAAAACGCATTGCTAAACAGCATGAAAAAGGCAAATGCACTGCTCGCGAACGTATTGAAAAACTCTTCGACGAAGGCACATTTGTTGAACTTGACCAATTCGTTACGCATCGTTGCGTAAACTTTGGTATGGAAACGAAAGAACTTCCGGGTGAAGGCGTAGTAACGGGTTACGGTACTGTTGACGGCCGTCTCGTATATGCATTCGCACAGGACTTCACTGTTGAAGGTGGTTCTCTCGGTGAAATGCACGCTGCTAAAATCTGCAAAGTATTAGACCTTTCCTTGAAAATGGGTGCTCCGATCATCGGTATCAACGATTCGGGCGGCGCACGTATTCAGGAAGCAGTTGACGCTTTGGCTGGTTACGGCAAAATTTTCTACAAAAACACACTCGCTTCCGGTGTTGTTCCGCAGATCTCCGTTATCATGGGACCTTGCGCCGGCGGTGCAGTTTATTCCCCGGCTTTGACTGACTTTATCTATATGGTCAAAAACACGAGCCAGATGTTCATCACTGGTCCGGCTGTTATCAAATCCGTTACGGCAGAAGAAGTTACGGCAGAAGAATTGGGCGGCGCAATGACGCACAATGCTACTTCCGGTGTAGCTCACTTCGCAGCTGAAAACGAAGATGACTGTATCGAACAGATCCGTTATCTCCTCAGCTTCTTGCCGAGCAACAACCTCGAAGAAGTTCCGGTTGTTGAAACGGGCGATGACCCGAACCGTATGGAAGAAGCCCTGAATGAAATCATTCCGGACAACTCCAACATGCCGTATGACATGAAAGAAGTTATCGGTCTTACGGTCGACAACGGCGAATTCTATGAAGTTCAGCCGCACTATGCACGCAATATCATCACTTGCTTCGCACGTTTCGACGGCAAAGCAGTTGGTATCATTGCAAATCAGCCGAACGTTATGGCAGGTTGCCTTGACATCAATGCATCTGACAAATCGTCGCGCTTCATCCGTTTCTGTGACGCGTTCAATATTCCTATCGTAAACTTCGTAGACGTACCGGGCTTCTTGCCGGGTTGCGACCAAGAATACGGTGGTATCATCCGTCATGGTGCGAAAATGCTCTATGCATACTCGGAAGCAACTGTTCCGAAAATCACTGTCATTACGCGTAAAGCGTACGGCGGTTCTTACTTAGCAATGTGCTCGCAAGACCTTGGTGCAGATCAGGTTATGGCTTGGCCGACATCTGAAATCGCAGTTATGGGTCCTGCAGGTGCTGCAAACATTATTTTCCGTAAAGACCCGAATGTTGCGGAAAAAACGGCAAAATACATCGAAGAGTTTGCAACTCCGTACAAAGCTGCAGAACGCGGATTTGTTGACAGCGTAATCGAACCGAAAGAAACGAGACCGCGCATTATCACCGCCTTGAATATGCTGGCTAGCAAACGTGATGCTCGCCCGGCGAAAAAACACGGCAACATTCCGTTATAATTAAGGAAAGGTGAGATAATGATGAAAATTGATGCAAAGAACGTGAGTCCTGAAGTCGTTGCAGTTATCACGGCTGCTATTCAGTCGATGATGGGTTCCAACGTTGTTGCTCTCAAAATTAAACCGAGTACGGTTTGGGCACAGGTTGGTCGTCAGAGATTGATGAACTTCCACTAAGAAAAAGTTCGTGTTTGATCACAAAAATAAAGATAAATGTTTAAAAACATTTGCAAAGTTATGGAGGAATAATTAACATGAAAAAGTTCAACATTAAAGTAAACGGTACAGCTTTTGAAGTTGAAGTAGAAGAAGTAAAAGTAGCAGCTAAAGCAGCAGCTCCGGCAGCTCCGAAAGCAGCTCCGGCTCCGGCAGCAGCTCCGGCTCCGGCAGTAGTTGGCGCTGGCGAAACGGGCGTTAAAGCTCCGATGCCGGGCAAAATCGTTAAAGTTGTTGCAGCAGCAGGCGCAGCAGTTAAAAAAGGCGAAGTAGTTGTAATCCTCGAAGCTATGAAAATGCAGAACGAAATCGTTGCACCGGTTGACGGTACGGTTAAATCCATCAACGTTGCTGCTGGTCAGAGCGTTAAACCGGGCGAAGTTATGGCAGTTATCGGCTAATAATTTTGCACCGTATGGAAGTATTGCCTCGTAAGAGGTAATACCTTCTGCAACTATATACAAGGCACTTGGGAGGAGTCAGTCAAAACTGGCTCCTTCTTTTATTATTTTATGATACTA
>JAFSAX010000039.1 GCA_017442105.1 Selenomonadales bacterium
CGCTCTGATGGTGGCTATGAGCATCTGGGGCGATCCGCGCATGGGGCGCATGGTCAAGACGATGAATATGACGGCAAACGCGATGATGGAGACGGCAGGGTTTCTGCACAATCTGCCTTTTGCGGGCGATGAGCTTCAGACGATCAAACAGCGGGGCATTAATTATGATTCGCTTATCATGCGTGTGACGGAAGGTATCGGCCGCGGCCGCATGAGCTATGATAAGGTGCAGGATATCAAGACATGGAAATGTGCGTTTCTGTTTACGGGAGAGGAGCCCTGTACGCAGCTGTCGAGCGGCGGCGGTACGAAGAATCGCGTAATCGAGTGTGAGTGCGAAGGTGCGCTGGTGGCCGACGGGCATCGTACGGCAACGGCGGTCGCACAGAATTTTGGTCATGCGGGCATCGTGTTTCTGGAAAGGCTCAAAGAACGCGATCTGACGAACGAATATAAGGGGCTGCTGCGGAAGGTATTGGACGAGCTCGATACGACCGATAAGCAGGCCATGGCGCTCGCTCTGATGCTTTTGGCAGATGATATAGCACGTGAGATATTCTGGCCGAATGAGTTGCCGCTCACGATGGATGACGTCAGGCCGTTCGCGAAGAGCCGGGCAGATATCGATCCGGCGGAACGGTCGTATGAGTGGGTCGTGAATTTTATCTCACGAAATGCGTATCACTTCGCGGACGATGTAAAGGGCGAATCGTGGGGCAGGATCGATCCTGTGAGCGTGCTTATCAATAAAGACGTACTGACTGAGGCGATGTCGGAGAACGGGTTCAGCTTCGACAGCGTGAAAAAGGTCTGGGCACGCAAAGGGTATCTGGTCAGAGATTCGCAAGGGAAATTCGCTCATCAACGAAAGGTACGAGATATGACGACGAGCTTTATCAAGCTGAATTTGCCGAAATGTGAAGTGGAAGAAATTCCCTTTTAACTTACCTCAAGAAAAAATGTAAGTCGAAGGTAAGTTTTTAAAACCCAGTAAAATCAAGGGTTCATAGGGTACAAACTTACAAAACTTACAAACTTACATGTTTTTATTAAATCGCATACGCGCGTATAACAAAGAGAAAATCTCTCCGTTATACATATATATGTGACACTTTCGCGGGGAAAAAAGTAAGTTTGTAAGTTTCCTTGATATTACTGGGCTCGCGGGTACTTTTAAAGTAAGTTAAAAAGAAAGTAACTTACTTTTTGGGGGTGAGGTCATTAAATTAAGACCATATCAGGAAGAACTTATAAAAAATATCCGCAGCGAGATCAATGCAGGCAGACATTCGGTCTGTGCGGTGCTCGGATGCGGAGGAGGCAAGTCTGTGATCGAGGGGACGATCGCAAGGCTGGCAACGGAGAAGGGGAATCGGGTGCTGTTCCTCGTTCATCGGCAGGAGCTCTGTCAGCAGATACAGCGGACATTCGAGCTGTGCGGTGTAGACTTTTCGCTCTGTACGGTGGCGATGGTGCAGACGGTATCAAGACGGCTCTCAAGTACGCCGACGCCTGATCTTATCATTACGGACGAATGTCATCATGCGACATCGAATACATACAAGAGGATCTACGAGAGATTTCCTTCAGCGGCGCGGATCGGGTTCACGGCAACGCCTGTACGCATGATAGAAGGTGGTCTGGGCAGTGTGTTCGATGCGCTGATCGAGTCGGTCAGTACGAAGTGGCTGATCGAGAATGGATATCTGGCACCGTACAAGTATTACTCGGTGAAGGTTGCCGACATCAAGGGTCTGCCGTCACGCGGCGGAGATTATGATAAGGCGGCTCTTGCCGAGCTGATGGAGCAGAAATATATCTACGGCAAGACGGTGGAAACGTACGAGCGTATCTGTGGGGGCAGGCAGACGATCGTGTACTGCGCATCCATTGAGGCGAGCAAGCGAACGGCAGAGGAGTTTGGCCGTGCAGGGTATTCGGCGGCACATATCGACGGGACGACCCCGCCCGCCGAGCGTGCAAGACTGATACAGGATTATCGAAGCGGGCGGATAACGGTACTGACGAATGTCGAGCTCTTCGGAGAAGGCTTCGATGTCCCCGACTGTGAGTGTGTCATCCTGCTTCGGCCGACAAAATCGTTGTCACTCTTTATCCAACAGTCGATGCGATCGATGCGCTATAAACCGAACAAGGTCGCATACATCATCGATCATGTCGCCAATGTCTATGTACACGGCTTCCCCGACGATGCGCATGAATGGTCGCTCGAGACGAAAAGACGCAAGCAGAAAAGCAGCATAACCGTCAAGGAGTGTCCTGTCTGCTTCGCCGTTCTGCCGCTCTTTACGAAGGTCTGTCCGTACTGCACGGCAGAACTGAAGCAGACGCAGGAGGAACAGCGTATCGAGGTAGAGGCAGAGCTCGAGGAGATCAGGCGGATGCCGTATGAAGATTATCGCAAGGCTAAGACGTTCGGCGATCTGGAGCGCATCAGCAAAGCGAAGAAATATAAATTTATGTGGACGGTGCATAAGGCGATCGAGTTGGGTATACAGGTGCCGCCGAAGTATCGTTACTTGGAAAGGCGGTTTTGTCGGTGAACGAAACAGATCTGATGAATATGATCAGGCTTCGACTGACAGAGTGCGGGTTTACGGTCTTTCGGGTGAACGTCGCAAAGGTCAGACTGCCTGATGGGAGATTTTTTAAAACGGGTCTGCCGAGAGGATTCTCTGATCTGTTCGCCGTGAAGGACGGACGAGCTTATTTTATCGAGGTCAAAACGGGAAATAACAAGCCGACACAAGAGCAGCTGAACTTCATCGAGCAGATGAAAAAGAAGGGCTGTACGGCAGGCGTCGTATGGTCGGTAAGGGAGGCTGAAAGATTATGCTTGACGGATACGTGATGGAGGACGGGTATCGGGAATATTCGCCCGGGGATTCGCGTTTATGGATGGAGCTGTTTATCCTGGCAGAGAAGCGGTCACGCGAGCTGTGCAGTAAACTCCAATGGCTGCGTGAGGTCGGGTGCATCTTAGAACGCAGTTATCAATTTGGCTTCGTCATTCGCCCTGTAATCGCTGTAAACGGTTGGGGTAATATAGATGAGTACAATGAGGCAAAACGGTGCTTAAACGAGCACAGAGACGACGTAGTGGCGATCCTGCGAGAACTGGCAGAGCGTCAAAGAGAGAGGAGGTCTTGAGATGAAGAAGAAAATGCGTGAGGCGATGCAGATGGGATACTTGATGCCATGCTATCGCTTTCGGGATGCAGACAATGAAAAGCAGATGGAGAAGATCGAGGAAGAAGTGAAAGAGGTCTTTGATGCGCTGATTCGTTATATGATCGAGCCGGGCAGAGAGAATCGTATGGCTTTTCTGATGGAGTGTGCTGATGTACAGGTCTGCATGGAGACGCTGATGCACAATCTGGGTGCGAACGAGTACGAGCGCATGGAGGTTCGTCGGCGCGTGTGGAAGAAGAATGATGATCGCGGGTACTACGATGAAGAACGGTGAAGGATATCACGATCCGACAGCAGGAAAGGCGGTCGCGCTGATGAGAGAGCGAAAGAACGCACTCATCGTCTTGCAGTCGATGCTGAGATATGCGGACGAACACGGGTATGAAGTAGTAGGCGAGCTACGGCTTAAGAACAAGCGGACGGGGAGGGTGTGGCGATGAACGAGGTAAAACGATGGCTAAAGTCGGCATGGGTACTTAAGAAGCAGATAGAAGCCAATATGGACGAGATCACAGCCTTAAGAACGCTTGCGTGTCGTGTCACACCGATGTACAAGGAGTCGCTTGGTGGCAGTAAAGAAAATCGTACGGAAAATACGGTCGCAAGGATCGTTGATCTGGAATCAGATATTCGCCGAGATACGGAGAAGCTGGTTCGTCGTGTCGAGGAGATACGAACGGCTATCGAACGCATCGACGATGAACGATGCCGCGTGGTCTTGACGAAACGCTATTTGACGTACATGAAGTGGGAAAATATCGCTTCGGAGATGCATTACAGCGTAAAACAGATATTCCGTTTTCATGAGAAGGCGTTGAGAAGAATAAAAATAACAGTGAAATAAGGTTTAATTTTATATTCTTTTGGGGTATGATTAAAAGTGAAAATGATTATTTATAGGAGATGACATCAAAATGCGTAAAGAACAATTAACTGAAGGAGAAAAACAGTTATTGGATGATTTCATGGAAACGTATCTGCAAGACCGTAGAAATGAGA
>JAFSAX010000040.1 GCA_017442105.1 Selenomonadales bacterium
CCTTGCTCTTCTTCCATATGCGAAGCGCGTTTGTTATCGGCAGAAACACCGCCGATCGCTTCACGCATCTTCGTATCCGCCATGACGTTATGCATGTTGTAATAATCCATGACACCGAGTTTGCCTTCGCGAAGTGCCATCGCCATCGCATGCGGTACTTCCGCTTCGGCTTCTACGACTTTGGCATTCATCTCTTGCGTATATGCTTTCATTTCTTGTTCTTTGGCAACAGCCATCGCACGACGTTCTTCGGCTTTTGCCTGTGCGATGCGTTTGTCTGCTTCGGCTTGGTCTGTCATCAGTTCCGCACCGATGTTGCGGCCGACATCGACATCGGCGATATCAATAGACAATATCTCGAACGCCGTTCCCGCATCAAGACCTTTGTCAAGAACGGTACGCGAGATATCATCAGGATTCGCGAGCACGTCTTTATGATCGTCCGACGAACCGACTGTCGTAACGATCCCTTCACCGACACGCGCGATGATCGTCGCTTCACCGGCACCACCGACAAGACGGTCGATGTTGGCGCGTACCGTAACACGCGCCTTGATCTTCAGCTCGATACCGTTCTGCGCCACAGCCGATACGACAGGCGTTTCGATAACTTTCGGATTAACGCTCATCTGTACTGCCTCGAGTACATCACGACCTGCAAGGTCGATCGCCGCCGAGCGTTCAAACGTAAGCGGTATCTGTGCACGATGTGCCGCAATAAGCGCATCGACGACGCGGTCTACGTTACCGCCTGCGAGGAAATGTGCTTCCAGCTGATTGACGTTGACCGTAAGGCCTGCTTTGTTCGCTTTGATAAGCGGAAGCACGATATTCGACGGCGGTACACGACGAAGACGCATCCCGATAAGCGTCATGATACCGACATGAACACCTGCCGCCATTGCGGATATCCACAGTCCGATCGGTACGAAGTGGAAGAAAAGACCGATACCCAATACGATCAGAATAAATACAAAACCTGTTCCCAATAAATCAAACAATCTCATGACCTCCTTTTATTTTACGCGGTGCACGACGATACGCATACCGACGGCTTCCGCTACAACGACACGTTCGCCTTCTTCGATGTAGGCACCCGTTGAAACGACATCATATATCTTGCCGTTGATCTCTACCTTACCCGAAGGACGAAGTTCTGCCGTAACGATGCCTTCCTTGCCGACGAGCATACCGTAGTCGTCCACACTATTATACCCTGCTTCAGCCGATTCTGTTTCGCGCAGAACAACACGTTCCCACAGCTTACTGCTCGGAAGTTTCGTCGCAATAAACGCGAACGCTATGACCGCCAAGACAAGACCCGCGAGCAGAACCTTAACGGCATCGATATCGCCGCCCATCGCCCAGATCAGGCTGACGAAGATACTGCTGATGCCCAGCACAGCAAAAAGTCCGACACCTGTGAAAAGGATCTCCATCAGAAGGAACAGCGTTCCCAAGAGGAACAGCCCGATCTCCCACCAGCCGACCGTACCGCTCTGCGATTGCGCATAGAAAAATATCCCTGCGCCCACCAGACCGATGATCGCACCGACACCCATACCGGCTGTCTTGATCTCTGTCAGGATCGCAATAAACACGACCGCTAAAAGAAGCACATTCATCATCGTATGAAGATCTGCAAAGATCGTCATAACCATGCCTCCCTTCTTTATTCGATTTTACACTGCATTTCCTTGGAAGCGATTCTTGGAAACGCTGCATGATATGATATACTTGCTTGGCTACAATATAACATTTTTTCAGAAGATTTACAATTTGAATTCCCTTTGATAAGCGATTCTTTTCCTATTTAAAGATACAAAAAAGCAGGTACAACATTCTGTACCTGCTTTTTTTATCATTTCTGCAGCAATTCGCGAACGATCGTGTTGACAAGCTTGCCATCTGCACGACCTTTGACCTTCGGCATCAACGCGGACATTACTTTGCCCATCTCTTTGACAGATGCTGCACCGACTTCAGCGATCGTATCTGCAACGACTTGACGAACTTCTTCTTCGCTCATTTGCTGTGGAAGATACGGCATCAATACCGCTACTTCCTGCTCGGCCTGCTCAACGAGGTCGGCGCGGTTGCCTTTTTTGAACTCTTCGATGGAATCTTTTCTCATCTTGACTTCTTTGGCAATAACGCCTGCGATCTCTTCTTCCGTCAGCTCTCTCTTCTTTTCGATTTCGAGGTTACTGATGTTGGCCCAGACCATACGAATAACAGAAAGACGAAGTTTGCCGGCTTCGCGAGCCTTCATAGCTTCTTTCTTATCTGCGTTCAATTGTTCTCTTAACGACATCGTAAGATGACCTCCTGCTGTGCGTTACGCTTTGAATTTACGTTTACGTGCAGCTTCGGATTTTTTCTTGCGTTTTACGCTCGGTTTTTCGTAGTGTTCACGTTTTCTTACTTCAGCCAAAGTACCAGCTTTCTGACACGTACGTTTAAAGCGGCGGAGCGCACTATCAATCGTTTCATTTTTTCCAACTTTAACTTCCGACATTTATTTCCCCTCCCTCCAAATTAAACACTGTTTCGGGAGTATATTTTTCATATACACTAATCCATTATACAAGAGCAAAATGCCTTTGTCAACATCAACCTGGCGGCCATTGCATACTTCTTCCGCCAATTAAGTGAAAATGTAAGTGATTGACCGTCTGACCGCCGTCCTCTTTCGTATTCGTTACGATACGGAAGCCTTTTTCGTCAACACCGAGGTCTGCAGCGACCTTTGCCATTACACGCATCATATGACCCATCAAAGATTCATCTTCTGCTGTCAAAGCAAGCACGCTGTCGATATGTTTTTTCGGGATCGCAAGTACATGAACAGGAGCCGCCGGGCTGATATCATGGAATACGATCATTTTGTCATCTTCGTATACAACATTGCTCGGGATCTCTTTCGCTGCGATCTTACAAAAAATGCAGTTGTTTTCCATTTCCCACGCACCTCCTTTCGTGTCATCACGACCTATTTGCATAATATCCATAGAATAATTCGCCCTTTCGGGCAAAAATCCTGCTTAATATTCAGATTATTTCACGACTGCCCACAAGCCCGCTTCTGTTACTTTCTGCGGACATACAGTAAGGAACGTGCCTTCTTCGGCTTGTCCTTCGGCATGAACACGAATATACTGCGGCGTCAGTCCTTCTATCCGTCCGTCTGTGCATCTCTCTACGAGAATCTCGACATCTTTACCGATCCACGTCGCGGCATAGTCTTGCGCTTTCTGTTCGGCAAGCTGTCCCATGCGATGCGCACGTTCTTTTTTGACCGATTCTTCGACTTGATTCGGATACGATGCGGCAGGCGTGCCTTTACGGCGCGAATACGGGAAGACGTGCATACCCGAAAGCGGAAGGGACTCGACATATTTGAGCGTTTCTTCAAATATCTCATCCGTTTCGCCGGGGAATCCGACGATGATATCGGTCGTGATAGCAAGGTCGGGGACTTCGGATAAGAGATGCGCGAGCAGGTCTTTGAACTCTGCCGCCGTATAGTGACGGTTCATCGCTTTGAGTACGACATCGTGACCCGCTTGCAAGGGCAAGTGGAGATGGTGACAGATACGGCCGTCTTCTTTCAAGAGCGCAAGCAATTTCGGCGATACTTCGATCGACTCCAAGGAACCGATGCGAAGACGTTTGATCCCGCCCGCATCGAGTACCGCCTGCGCCGCATCGGCAAGGTCGATATCGTCCGTCAAGTCGCGACCGTACGCACCGAGATGGATACCCGTCAAGACGATCTCATGGAATCCGCCCTCTGCCAAACGACGTGCTTCTTCGCGGATGCTGTCCACAGGACGCGAGCGAAGCGGTCCGCGCGTATACGGTATGATGCAGTACGTACAGAAGTTCGTACATCCTTCTTGTATCTTAAGAAAGGCGCGTGTACGAAGCGGCCATTCCGTGAGCGGAATATCCTCGAACGTATCGGCTTCCATAATATTACCGACGACGTCTTGCGTCTGACCGCTGGCCATCGCTTCTTCGACAAGCTCGACGATGCGACCGCGCTCGCGTGTGCCGATGACGACTCCGACGCCTTCCATAGCGCGTATCGTTTCTGCTTCTGCCTGCGCGTAGCAACCCGTTACCGCGACAACGGCCGCAGGGTTCATGCGATGCGCACGACGAATGAGCTGGCGCGATTTTTTCTCTCCGAGCTGTGTGACGGAGCATGTATTGATAACATAGACGTCTGCTTCTTCGCTGAACGAAACAAGCTCATAGCCGTGCGTCTTAAAGAGTCCTTCCATGCTTTCCGTTTCATATTGGTTGACTTTGCAACCGAGTGTTGCAAATGCTGCGCGACGCTGCATTTTATTTCCTCCTATTATTCCGCTCAAATCGCACCACCAAGCTCACCGTGTGCGTAGAGTACCATCGTCAAAGCGGCAAGAGATGCCGTTTCCGTCCGAAGGATACGACTGCCAAGTGAAACGGGATATGCGCCCATCTCTCGGCACAGTCTTGCTTCCTCGGGCGAAAATCCACCTTCGGGGCCGATGAGAACAGTATATTTTTCTGCTTGATGCGCCAAGAGTGCTTGGCGGAGTGTACGACCGTCTTCTGCTTCGTAGCAGAAGAGTACCGTTTCATCACCATCAACACGCGATAAAAATTCTTTCAGCGTGATGATGGGCTCGACTGTCGGCACAGCGGCACGTTTACATTGTTTGGCTGCTTCGTGGGCGATCTTTTGCCATCGTTCCACACGTTTTGCCTGCTTGTCTGCCGTATATTTGACGACACAATTTTCCGAGTTGATAGGCTGAATAGATATTGCACCAAGCTCGACTGCCTTTTGTACGATGAATTCCATCTTATCGCTCTTGGGCAGACATTGCGCAAGGCGAACTTTGACCATCGGCTCGGAATCGTCTTCGAGATATTCTATCAACGATAAGGTGACGACTTCATCGGTGATGGCAGTTATCTCTGCCTTTGCGGTATGCTCGTTTTCATCGGCAATAATGACATTGTCACCGACTGCCATACGAAGAACGCGTGCGATATGATGGGCATCCGTACCTGTCAGCTCCATCGTTTCGCTGATGATGCCATTTAAAAAAAATCTTCTCATTGTCCGTCACCACGGCGAAGGATCATCGCTGCCCAGTCGCCCGAACGTTCGATATGTTCTACGACCATGCCGTTTACCTCTGCCGATGCGATAACATCGTCGATGCGGTCTTGGATGATACCGCTCGTTATCATACGGCCGTCTTTTTTCAAGTGGCTCGGTGCATCGGGGAGAAGTCTGATGATGATATCGGCGATGATATTGGCAATAACGATATCCGCTTCGCCTTCAATACCTTTGAAGAGGTCGCCCTGTCTTGTCGTGATGATATCTTCCGTATGGTTTGCCGCAACATTTTCTGCGGCGATACGAACGGCAAGCTCATCGTAGTCAACGGCAAGAATTTTCGTTGCGCCGAGTTTTGCCGCCGCGATAGAGAGGACGCCCGAGCCTGTACCGATATCAAAAATTTCTTGATTCGGTTTTACGAGGCCTTCCAAGAGTCTAAGACACATTGCCGTCGTATGATGCGTGCCCGTGCCGAATGCCATGCCCGGGTCGAGGTCGAGTACGACTTCGCCTTCCTGCGCGTCGTATTCTTCCCAAGACGGTTTGATAACGATGCGTTCACCGACTTTTGTCGCATGGAAATATTCTTTCCACGAGTTTTCCCAGTCTTCTTCTTTGATCTCCTGCCACGTGATGATGCCTTTGCCTTTGTCGATGCCGTAGTTCGCGAGTTCTTCGACACGCGCTTTGAAACGGCTCATTTTGTCTTCGAGTTCTGCATTGATGATAAGATATGCTTTGACCGTTACAACGCTGTTGTCTTCCGCTTCGGGAATACCGCAATAGTCCCATACACCCGAGCGACGATATTCTTCGATCAATTCGGGATCCTCGATGACAACGCCCGTTGCACCTACTTCATGAAATATCTCCGCAACGGCTTCTGTTGCTTCATGTGTCGTTTGTATGCTGATTTCTGCCCAGCTCATAGTGGATTCGCTCCTTTTTGCCATCGATTACATACGACAACTGCCGAGAGATAAGATCATCTCTCGGCTGCTGTTTTCTTAGTTATTGCCTTTGAATAAGTCTTCTAATTTTTTGAAGAACGAACGCTGTTCGGGATTGACGTTGGAACCGCCTTCTTTTGCGAATTCTCTCAAGAGTTCCTTCTGGCGATCGTTAAGTTTTTGCGGTGTCAATACTTTGACACGTACATGCTGGTCACCGCGTCTGCCCTGTCCGCGAAGATACGGGATACCTCTGCCTTTCATGCGAAGGATCGTACCGGACTGCGTACCTGCGGGTATCTTCATTTTTACTTTGCCGTCGAGTGTCGGTACTTCGATCTCGTCACCGAGCGAAGCCTGTACGAACGTGACAGGTACTTCGCAGACGACATCGTTGTCGTTGCGGACGAACAGTTTGTGCGGACGAACGTAGATGTATACGTAGAGGTCGCCGCTCGGGCCTCCGCGAAGGCCTGCTTCACCCTCACCGCTCACGCGCAGACGCGAACCGCTGTCAACACCTGCGGGAACTTTGATGTGAATGCTTCTTCTTGCTTTGACCGTACCTCTGCCGCGGCAGTCTTTACACGGATTTTTGATGATCTGACCCGTACCGCCGCAATGGTCGCAGGCGCGGACGCTTGCCATTCTGCCAAACGGTGTGTTCTGCATGAACTGCACTTGACCGCTGCCGTGACAGACAGAGCAAGTTTCGGGCTGCGATCCCGGTGCACTGCCTGTACCGCTGCACGTTTTACACGTTTCGGTACGCGGGATCTGTACGTCTTTTTCCGTACCGAATGCCGCTTCTTCAAATGTGATCTCCATATCATAACGGAGGTCTGCACCGCGTTCGGGGCCGTTGCGGCGTGCGCCGCCACCGAATCCGCCTTGACCGAAGATATCGCCGAAGATATCGCCGAATCCGCCAAAGCCGCCAAAACCTCCACCGAAGCCACCGCCGCCGAAGCCGCCTTGACCACCGCCCTGCGACGGATCGAATGCGGCATGGCCGAACTGGTCATACTGTGCACGTTTTTCCGAATTGGACAGTACTTCGTAGGCTTCGTTTGCTTCTTTGAACTTTTCTTCTGCTGCTTTCGGGTCGTCACGATTCATATCGGGATGGTATTTTCGTGCCAACTTACGGAAAGCCTTTTTGATCTCGTCCTCGGACGCGCCTTTTTCTACGCCGAGCACCTCATAATAATCGCGTTTACTCACTTTGCACCACCCAAATTCTTATCGAAAATCAAGCACGACAGGACTCCGCTTACAAGCGGAGCCCTTTGTCATACTGTTTCTTATTTTTTCTCGTCGTCTACAACGGTGTAATCTGCGTCTACGACATCATCTTTTGCCTGCTGTGCGCCTGCGCCCGGAGCCTGCTGGCCGTCCTGCTGTGCACCTGCTGCCTGGTATGCTGCCGATGCCATTTCGTTGATGACTGCCATGAGTGCATCCGTATCAGCTTTGATCGCTGCGGAGTCTGTTCCTTTGAGCGATTCTTTGAGTTTGTCAACGCCTGCCTGTACTTTGCTTACGAGGCCTGCATCAGCTTTGTCGCCGAGGTCTTTGATCGCTTTTTCAGCTTGGTATACAAGACTATCGCCGTTGTTTCTGATCTCGATCTCTTCTTTGCGTTTTTTATCTTCAGCCGCATGAGCTTCTGCTTCTTTGACCATTTTTTCGATATCTTCCTGGCTCATTGCACCGGAGGAAGTGATCGTGATCTTCTGTTCTTTGCCCGTACCGAGGTCTTTCGCCGATACGTGTACGATACCGTTGGCATCGATATCGAACGTAACTTCGATACGCGGTACTCCGCGCGGTGCCGGCGGAATGTCGGAGAGTTCAAAGCGACCGAGCGTTTTGTTGTCGGCTGCCATTTCACGTTCACCCTGGAGAACATGGATATCTACGGACGGCTGATTGTCTGCTGCCGTGGAGAATACCTGGCTTTTTTTCGTCGGGATCGTCGTATTGCGTTCGATGATTTTCGTGCATACGCCACCGAGCGTTTCGATACCGAGGGAGAGCGGCGTTACGTCGAGAAGAAGTACGTCTTTGACATCGCCTGCGAGTACACCTGCTTGGATAGCCGCGCCGACTGCAACGCATTCGTCCGGGTTGATACCGCGGTGCGGTTCTTTGCCCAAGTATTTTTTGATGGCATCCTGTACAGCAGGAATACGGCTCGAACCACCAACGAGGATGATCTTAGCGATATCGCTCGGTTCAAGCCCTGCGTCTTTGAGTGCCTGACGAGTCGGTGCCATCGTAGCTTCTACGAGGTCTGCCGTAAGTTCATCGAATTTGGCACGGCTGAGGTTGAGGTCCAAATGTTTCGGACCCGTAGCGTCTGCCGTGATGAACGGAAGGTTGATGTTCGTCGTCATGACTGTGGAGAGCTCGATTTTTGCTTTTTCTGCCGCTTCACGCAAGCGCTGGAGAGCCATTTTGTCTGCGGAGAGGTCGATGCCGTTTTCTTTTTTGAATTCAGCGATCATCCAGTTCATTACTTTTTCGTCGAAGTCGTCACCACCAAGACGGTTGTTGCCGCTCGTTGCTTTTACTTCGAATACACCGTCAGCGAGTTCGAGGATGGATACGTCGAACGTACCGCCGCCGAGGTCGAATACGAGAACCGTCTGGTCGTCTACTTTGTCCATACCGTATGCGAGAGCTGCTGCTGTCGGTTCGTTGATGATACGGAGAACTTCAAGGCCTGCGATCTTACCGGCATCTTTCGTTGCCTGACGCTGGCTGTCATTGAAGTATGCAGGAACCGTGATAACTGCCTGCGTTACCGTCGTGCCGAGATATGCTTCTGCATCGGCTTTGAGTTTCTGGAGAACCATTGCCGAGATCTCTTGCGGCGAGTAGTTTTTGTCTTCGATGGATACTTTGTAGTTGGTACCCATTTCACGTTTGATAGAGCTGATCGTACGATCAGGGTTCGATACAGCCTGACGTTTTGCAAGCTGACCTACAAGACGTTCGCCCGTTTTGGAGAAACCTACGACGGACGGAGTGATGCGGCTGCCTTCCGTATTCGTGATAACGGTCGGTTCGCCACCTTCCATAACTGCTACTACCGAGTTTGTTGTACCTAAGTCTATACCAATTACTTTAGACATAATGATAATCCCCTTTCATTTCTGCTTATCTTAATTTATTGGAAACTTACTTTAACCATGCTTGGACGAATCGTTTTACCTTTGACCATATAGCCTTTTTGCAGTTCCTGCAAGATCGTGCCATCGGGTTTTTCGGTATTTTCTTCGCGCATAACGGCTTGGTGAAAGTTCGGATCAAACTGTGCATCTTCCGTGTTGATGGCTTCGAGACCGTTCTGCTCGAGGATCGATACGAACTGTCTGTTGACCATCTCTACGCCTGCGCGGATGCTGTCTGCATCTTGGCCTGTGGCCGCAAGCGCACGTTCAAAATTGTCTACGACCGGCAAGAGGTCTGCAATTAAGTCCTGCGTTACCTGAATAGACAATTCCGATTTTTCTTTTTGCGTTCTGCGACGATAATTGTCGTAGTCGGCTTGCAAGCGAAGATAGCGGTCTTTTTGTTCTTCGAGCTCAGCTTGGAGAATGACGAGCTGCTCTTTCACTTGCTGCAGTTCGCTTACTTCGGCAGTCGCTGCCTCTTCGGCAACCTCTGCAGCTTCAGTCGACTGCAATATCTCTTTTTCTTGTTCTGTCATGTAGCGTTTCTCCCTCACTCATATCTGTCTTCTATCGTCTGCGGTCTCATGCGAACGATGGCGTTCACCTTTAGGATCGCCGATGCTACTTCACTCGCCGCCTTGATGGCTTGTCGTTTGACAAGTGCCGAGTCAAGGACACCAAGCTTCTTCATATCGGCGGGATTGCCATTGTCACAGTCAAAACCGTATTGATCGGTTTTATATTCCTGCTGGCATGATAATACTGCTTCCGCTTTTTCCAGCGGATGATACCCTGCGTTGCGGATCATCTGATAGACAGGTTCCAAGAGTGCACGTTTCACACAATCCATACCGTATCCCGTCATATCACAGACGCTCGCGCGTTTTTGTTCGAGGGCTCTTGCCAGAGCGATCTCTGCTGCACCGCCGCCCGATACCCAGCCTCCGCGTAGTGCGCTCTGCACCGCGGATACGGCATCTTGTGTGATGCGTTTTTTCTCCTCTGCCAGGTCTGCAGTCGGCGCTCCGACAATGATCGTTGCCATCGGCTGACCCTTGCCTCCCGCCACACGAACTTGCTGTTTGCCTTCGTCCCGACTGATGTGCTTGACTTCGCCTAATGCATCTTGCCACACTTCGATCGGTCTTGACAGCATCGTTCGTTTGAGCGGTCTTGCCTTTGTATGGAGCAGGATGCGTTTCCACTCGCATGCATCTACCCTCGCCATTGTGAGGATACCTGCTTCGGAGAGGATGGCTTCTGCCATCGGATCGATACCGCGGTCGGCGATAACAAGACCGACACCTGCCTCAACGAGCCTTGTGACTCCCTTGCAGAATTCTTCTTGCAGGAGAAGATATCTCTGTGCTCCGATCTCTGTACGAAGCGCGTCACGTTCCATGCGCATCGGTTCAAGTGCATCGTCGAATACTGCTATCCGAACGCGTTTCTTCTCGATAGGCTGTACGTGATTCATGTAACCTGTGCAGAGCGTGACACCTGCTGTCACCTCTGTTTCTGCGCCGACTTCCGACGTGACCCAATCGGCAAGACGAATATCATCTCCTATGATGCGGTCGCGTCCTATCACATCGACGGCGCACATCGCCGCGTCTGCGACTTGTGCGTTTTGCCGTCCGGCGGTCTTTGCCAACCGATACAGCTCTTCATCACTTGCTTCTTTGTGCGACATCGCGTCAAGCACCTCCGTCACATAAGAAGCGGCTTTGGCGATCCCTTCCGTTACTTTCGTAACGGGGACGCCTTTTGCTATCTGGCGGATACCTTCCTCCACCATCGCACCTGCCAGCACCGTCGCTGTCGTCGTTCCGTCGCCGACCGCATCTTTTTGTGCGCGGGCGGTATGGATCAAGAGCCGTGCTATCGGGTGATGAATCTCCATTTGTTCGAGGATCGTTGCCCCATCGTTCGTGATGATGACATTGCCCTCTTTGTCTATCAGCATCGTATCAAGACCTTTCGGCCCGATCGTGCCTTCTACTGCTGCGACGACTGCCCGTACTGCTTGCGCATTGACTTCAAGCGCGGACTTTATTTCATCGCGAGCATGTTTTGTTTCTTCCATATCAACAGCTCCTCAACTTCGCTTATCCGCGGTAGCCTTTTAACAGGTTACCGAGATGCGTGTGCATGAACTTGAGAAGTGCGATGATACGACCGTATTCCATACGTGTCGGGCCGAGAACGGCGACCTTGCCGACGACTTCACCGTCGATGCGGTATGTTGCCTGTACGACACTGCAATTATGAATGTCACTGCACTTGTTCTCTTGGCCAATCTTTACTATGATACCATCTTCTGCGCCTTCTTGCAAAATATCGTTAAGACGCGATTCTTCTTCCAAGACAGAGAGCATCGTCTGTATCTTGTCGACGTTGCGGAACTCCGGTTGCTGAAGCATCTGTGTCGTACCGCCCAAGTAGACTTTTTCTTTCTGGCGGGCAGTCATAACATCCATGATCGTGTCGATGGCTGATGTCACCATCTTCTCGTTCGGAATGATCTCGTCACGAGCCTGTTCTACGATCGAACGCTTGATCGCACCGATCGACATCCCGCTCAAACGGCGGTTGATGCTTTCACTGATGCGGCGAAGGTCTTCTTCCGTTGCGCCTTCGGGAATCATCATGATCTTATTATCGACGTATCCCGTATCAGTCACGATGACGGCGATGACACGCTGTTCATCGAGCGGAAGAAATTGCAGATATTTGAACTTACAGCCCGTAAGCTGTGGTGCGGATACCAATGAAATATTATGCGTCATATGAGAAATCATGCGCGCCGTTTCTTGGAAAACCTCTTCCATCTTGAGCGACTTCGCCTGATACCATCTGGTCAGCATTTCTCTGTCCTCTTCCGATACACTCATCGGCGCAAGAAGCGAATCAACATAGAAACGATACCCCTTCTCGGACGGAACGCGTCCCGAAGAAGTATGGAGCTGTTCAATAAAGCCGAGAAGCTCGAGGTCTGCCATCTCGTTACGGATGGTAGCAGGCCCGACACCGAGATTATATTTTCTGGCGATCGTACGCGACCCGACAGGCTCGGCAGTCAAGATATAGTCATTGATAATTGCTTGAAGTATCTTTTTCTTTCTTTCATCTAACATGGCTGTTCGCTCCTGTTGTTAGCACTCAACGAGTGCGAGTGCTAATTTCTAATAAAAAAATACCACCATTGCGGTGGAATGTCAAGCAAAATGAACAAAAATGCCCAATTTTTTTCATACAAATTGGGCAAATACACGGTTGCCGTACTTCATGCCGAGTTTCGTCAGGCGAATATATCGTCCGTCCTTTGTAAGCAGGCCTTCCGTCATCATTCTGTTTATAATATCTCCGTATTGCGCAAAAAAATCCATGCCGAACGTCTTTTGAAAATCTTCCGTATCGACACCTTGTACCGTACGAAGCGCGAGGAATACATATTCTCCTCTGAGTTCTTCCATCGTTTCGTCTTCATCACCAAGGCGTGCGGTGCCTTCTTTTGTCATACGGCGGATATAGTCGTCGATACTGCGTTCGTTGGCAAATCGCTTGCCGCCTACGAACGAATGTGCCGCCGAACCGAAGCCGAGATAGTCGGCGAACTGCCAGTATTTCAGATTGTGTCGGCAGACTTTGCCGCCTTTGGCATAGTTCGATATCTCGTAGCGATGATAGCCGATCTCTTCTAAGTACGTCGTGACATGATCGTACATCGCTTCTTCGTCTTCATCGCTCGGCAAAGTAACTTTTTCTTCTTCGACCATCTGCTCAAGCACAGTATCTTCTTCAACGATCAGCCCGTAGACAGATATATGCTCGATGCCGAGCGATACTGCCCGCTTTACATCATTTTGGAGCATCTCGACCGTCTGGCTCGGCAGTCCGTAGATAAGGTCAAGATTGATGTTATCGAAGCCTGCTTCTCTCGCAAGCATGATAGCGTCTGTCGCCTGTTCAGCCGTGTGTATCCTGCCGATACTGCGAAGCAGACTGTCATGAAACGATTGCACGCCGAAGCTGATGCGATTGATGCCTGCTTTTCTCCATGCAGTAAGCTTCTCCCTATCTACCGTACCGGGATTGGCTTCTGCGCTGATCTCAGCATCGTCTGCAAGCGTAAACGAGTTGCCAAGTGCCTTGATGATACGCGGCAGAGCTTCTTTCGGCAGAACAGACGGCGTCCCCCCGCCGAAAAAGACGGTATCGACTACTCTTTCCTGATAAGCCTCACCCGCCCGCCGTATTTCAAAGAGAAGCGCGTCAAGATAGTTATCCTGACACGCTTCTTTGCCTGCATACGATGGGAAGTCGCAATAGTAGCATTTTTGCTTGCAAAACGGAATATGGATATAGATTCCGAGTTTCATATGCGTCACCCTAGTCGTCGATTTTTAAAATCGCCATGAATGCTTCCTGCGGTACTTCTACACTGCCGACTTGCTTCATGCGTTTTTTACCTTCTTTTTGTTTTTCGAGGAGCTTACGTTTACGCGTGATGTCACCGCCGTAACATTTCGCAAGAACGTCTTTGCGCATCGCACGAACCGTTTCACGTGCGATGACTTTACTGCCGACAACAGCCTGGATCGGGATCTCGAACATCTGTCGCGGAATGATGCCCTTGAGTTTTTCGGCGAGCGTACGACCGCGCTGTGCGGCTTTGTCTTTATGTACGATGACCGAGAGCGCATCGACAGGGTCGCCGTTTAAGAGGATATCAAGTTTGACGAGTTTGGACGTCTGATATCCGCAGAGCTCATAGTCGAGCGACGCATAACCGCGCGTAGAGGATTTGAGTCTGTCGAAGTAGTCGTAGATGATCTCACTGAGCGGCAAGTGGTATACGACTGTTACGCGCGTTTCGTCGAGATAGGTGATCTCTTTGAATTCACCGCGTTTTTCCTGCGACAGTTCCATGACCGTGCCGACGAAATCGTTCGGGACGATGACCGATGCGCGAACGTACGGTTCGTCGATATGGTCGATCTGCTGCGGCGACGGGAGGTCTGACGGGTTGTCGATCTTAATCATTTCGCCGTCTGTTTTGTATACGTGATAGATTACGCTCGGTGCCGTCGTGATGAGGTTGAGCTTGTACTCACGTTCAAGACGTTCTTGAACGACGTCCATATGGAGAAGTCCGAGGAATCCGCAGCGGTAGCCGAAGCCGAGTGCCGCCGAAGTTTCAGGCTCGAATACGAGCGAAGCATCGTTGAGCTGGAGTTTTTCAAGCGCATCTTTGAGCGCATCATAATCGGCCGTATCGACCGGATACAGACCGCAGTATACCATCGGTGTGACTTTACGATAGCCGGGGAGTGCTTCTGCGGCAGGGTTGTCCACGCTTGTGATCGTATCGCCGACACGTACGTCTTGTACGTTCTTGATACTGCCTGCGACGAAGCCTACCTGACCTGCATCAAGGCCGTCTACGTTTGCCAAGTGCGGGCGGAATACGCCGACTTCCGTTACGTCGAACGTCTTTTTCGTCGCCATCATTTTGAGCTGCATGCCCGGTTTGATCGTACCGTCCATAACGCGCACGTACGCGATAACGCCTTTGTACGCATCGAAATGCGAGTCAAAGATGAGTGCTTGGAGCGGTTTGTCGTCGTCACCTTTCGGTTCGGGCACGTATTCTACGATACGTTCTAAGATATCGGGGATACCTTCACCCGTTTTGGCACTGGCAAGCACAGCGTTCGAGGTGTCAAGACCGATGACATCTTCGATCTCCTGCATGACACGGTCGGGGTCTGCGCTCGGCAAGTCTATTTTATTGATGATAGGAATAATTTCAAGATCATGTTCGAGTGCGAGGTATACGTTGGCAAGTGTCTGCGCTTCGATACCCTGCGCCGCATCGACGATAAGAAGTGCGCCTTCGCATGCCGCAAGAGAACGCGATACTTCGTACGTGAAGTCGACGTGACCCGGGGTGTCGATCAAGTTGAGCATATACGTTTCGCCGTCTTTTGCCGTATATTGAAGTCGTACGGACTGCGCTTTGATCGTGATACCGCGTTCACGTTCGAGATCCATCGAGTCGAGGACCTGCGATTCCATTTCTCGTTTCGAGAGTGCTCCTGTATATTCAATCAAACGGTCGGCAATCGTCGATTTGCCGTGGTCGATATGTGCGATGATACAAAAATTACGAATGTTTTTCTTGTTCACGAAAACCGTTCCTCCTATTATTGCGCCTATCGAGTAAGAGGCGAGCATAGCTTCTCACTGACATTTGATGTTAATTATACTATGAATTACGATTTTTTGAAATACCCTCTTACAAATTCCGTCTTGTTTCCTTCTATCTAATTATCTCACCATACATCCCACATCGACTGCATGAAGTCGGCACCCTTCTCATACCCATCCTCGATCGCTCGTACGACACCATCTCTGCCGTCCGTCAGATTATAGTCGAGTCCGCCCGCTTCCATGATAAGGTCACCGTCATGGTTCCACGATACGGCAGGATATACATCGCCCATCCATACGATATCGATCGCCTTGTCGTGGACTTGCCAGCCATATACACGCACTTCGGCGATCCCGTCACGCATATCGCGTACCTGATAGTCTGCCGCGCCAAGCCCGACCGCCATCGCGACTATGAATAAGAAGATATGCCGAACCATGCTACGACCTCCTTTTCATCGTTCCGACAAAAGCTGTGCCAATACATCGGCGAACAATTTCATGCTCCGCATCGCTTCACCCTTGCTGGTTTCGTGTGAACCGATCTCCAAAAGGAGCGCGTGCGGATGCAAATGTTGATTGTATCGCCATTTCGTCAGCTGTATACCTGCCGACAATCCCGGATACATCTCTTCCATCTTCTGCTCGATCGCCTTCGCCAAACGATAGTTCTCCTGCCAATGCGGCTGCGGCAGACCGTCTTGTCCCTGCGCGACGACGATAAGTACCTTCGCTGCCGTCTTGCCGTCTATCGTCACCGCTACGCTGTCACGCTTGGACGCATCACGATGGATATCGAACAGAACATCGAGCGACGGATATGCTCCGATCATCTCGCTCGCCGTTTTTTCCGATGCGCCGTATGCCTGCATAAAATTCGGATAGTCATGCACCGTTTTGCTTTGGACGGCACGTACGCCTTTTTCTGCCAAGGATCGTGCCAAAAACTCGCCCACTTCAACGATCTCACCGCATTGACCGCCCGCCGCGTGCGATTTACCGAAGCTCGGCACGAACGATTCTGCCGTATGCGTATGATAAATGCCAACACGCACCTCGCCTGTCGCCTTCGGCATAAATATCGGTGCATCTTGCGATTCGGTCTTGCTTACCGACCGAACAGGCGACTCTTGTATATGCGGAAACTGCACCGATATGACCGATACCAAGTTATCTGTCCGCACGCCCGTACCGACAGCTATCATCTCACCAAGCCACCTGACGATCTCCGATCTCAAGCCTTCGCCCCTGCCGTAATAGGCAGACATCGTCGGCATCACAGTCATCAGGCTTTCTTTTCCCGTAGGTAAAAGCCCCTGCGTATCTGCTTGCACTACCCG
>JAFSAX010000041.1 GCA_017442105.1 Selenomonadales bacterium
CTGTTGTTCTACCAAACATTCTACAACAGCTCTTGCGCCTGTAACTTTCATTTTCTTTTCCCTCAATTTCGTTTGAATTTCTTATTTCTGGTTGAGCCAAGTCATCATGGAGCGGAGCTGTTTACCGACAACTTCTACCTGATGCTCGGATTTGATGCGGCGGTTAGCCAAGAAGGACGGACGGTTTGCTTGGTTTTCCAAGATCCAATCGCGGGCGAATTCGCCTTCCTGGATCTCTTTCAATACTTTTTTCATTTCTTTGCGCGTTTCGTCCGTGATCATGCGTTTACCGATGCAATAGTCACCGTATTCAGCCGTGTCGCTGATGGAGTGACGCATTTTTGCCATGCCGCCTTCGTAGATGAGGTCGACGATGAGTTTCATTTCATGGATACATTCGAAGTATGCGATCTCCGGCTGATAGCCTGCTTCTACGAGTGTCTCAAAACCTGCTGTCATCAATTCGGTTACACCGCCGCAGAGAACGCTCTGTTCACCAAAGAGGTCTGTTTCGGTTTCTTCTTTGAATGTCGTGGTGAGTACGCCCGCACGAGCGCCGCCGATACCTTTTGCATAAGCAAGTGCAAGGTCAGTCGCCGTTTCGGTAGCATCTTGGTATACTGCCATCAAGCACGGTACACCGCCGCCTTCCGTGAATACGCGACGAACGAGGTGACCCGGGCCTTTCGGTGCGACCATGAATACGTCAACATCTGCCGGCGGAACGATTTGTTTGAAGTGGATATTGAAACCGTGTGCGAATGCGAGTGCACTGCCCGGTTTGAGGTTCGGTTTGATCTCGTTTTTATAGATAGCAGCTTGTTTTTCGTCCGGAATGAGGATCATCGTGATGTCTGCTTCTTTTACTGCATTGGCCACGGTCATAACTTCAAGACCTGCTGCCGCTGCTTTGTCCCACGATTTGCTGCCTTCGTAAAGACCTACGATAACGCGGATACCGCTTTCTTTCAAGTTGAGTGCATGGGCATGACCTTGGCTGCCGTAACCGATAATTGCTACTGTTTTACCTTCGATAACATCCCATTTTGCGTCATGATCATAATACATTTTTGCCATTTTCATCATTCTCCTTTTGTTTCTCATAAATGGTATGCGATCCGCGTTCCAGACTGATAAGTCCTGTTCGGATCGTTTCTAATATACCGTAAACTTCAAGTTGTTCAATAAATCCGTCGATCTTTTCATCACTGCCTGTCACTTCGAATACGAATGCATCTTGGCTCGTATCGACGACCTTGGCGCGGAAGATCTCGGCCATCTTGAGTATCTCGATCCGCGTATCTCTGTCAGCCTTGACTTTTAGAAGAGCCATACCACGCTGTACAGAGCTTCTCTGCGGCAATTGTTCAACCGCGACGACTTCGATCAACTTCTCCAGTTGTTTGATCATCTGCTCGACGATACTCTCATCTCCGTGAACGACGACTGTCATTCTGGAGTAGTCGGGGTGCTGTGTGACACCGACTGCCAAGCTGTCAATGTTAAAATTTCGTCTGCCGAACATACTGGCGACTCGCACCAATACACCGGGTTCGTTCTTCACAAGAACTGACAATACGTATTTCATGATTCTCTCCTTCCATTGTAAAATAAAACCGCCCCCACCGATTCTATCGGCAGGGGCGGATATTCCGCGGTACCACCCTACATTTATCACTCTGCTCTGTAACGCTGAGTTGCGTTCTTGCCTAATGATATGCACCCTCGGCAAGAAATGCTCCCAAGTGACATCGGATACGTTCCCCCTGCCGATTCGCACCGCCCATCGGCTCTCTGAAAGGTTGTTGAGCGTTCCTTTTCTTGATCATCGCTTCGTGATATTCGGTTGCGTTTACTTGAACTATCTTGTAAACATGTATACATTATGACAGTATCTCGGCTGTTTGTCAAGCGTTTAACGCGAATTTTTTTACAAAAAACATGCTTTTTATATTAACCCATGTGTTATGTTGTAACAAAACTGTACAATAAAAAAGAGCCTTGCGGCTCTTTTTTTATTTCAGCTGAATATTGACGAGTCTGCAGATGCGTTCTGCCGCTTCTTCGATGAGCTGTTCACCTTGCGCAATACATTCTTCGAGGCTGATCGGTCTTGGAGCGATGCTGGTCACGGCGTCAATGCCGTGCGCCAATACATCATTGGCACCTTTGCCAAGTCCACCCGAGATGCAGACGACAGGAACTCCGTATTTTTTCGCCCACTTTGCCGCACCGACAGGAGCTTTGCCGCGTGCTGTCTGGAAATCTGTCTGTCCTTCCCCCGTGAGCACGAGCGATGCACCTTGTACAGCTTTATCGAACTCGTTGACTTCCAAGATAATATCTACGCCGGGACGAAGCTCTGTCTTGGTAAAGAGAAGAAGTCCTGCACCAAGACCGCCCGCCGCACCTGCGCCCGGGGTATCTTTAACTGCTTTGCCGAGCGTTTTTTCGGCGACCACTGCATAGTTGGCAAGTGCCGCATCAAGTTTTTCTACCATTTCGGGCGTTGCACCTTTTTGCGGACCGTATACTGCCGAAGCGCCTGTCGGACCGCAAAGCGGATTATCAACGTCGCACGCAACGAGAAGGGTCACGTCGTTGATACGCGCATCAAGACCGCTGACGTCGATCGATGCGAGGTCTTGGAGTGCACCGCCGCCGTTGGGCAATTCTTGACCGTTTGCATCGAGGAAACGAACACCGAGTGCACGCGCCATACCAACACCGCCGTCGTTCGTCGCACTGCCGCCGATACCGATGATGATACGTTTCAGACCGCGGTTAAGCGCGCTGACGATAAGCTCGCCCGTACCGTACGTCGTCGTGACCCACGGATTCTTGCGGTCGCCGACGAGCGGAAGACCCGATGCCGCCGCCATTTCGATGACGCCCGTTTCGCCGTCGCCCATGATGCCCCAGCCTGCTTTGACAGGCTCGCCGAGCGGGCCGACGACAGTTTCTTCTACCCACGTACCACCGCTTGCTTCGATCATCGTTTCTACCGTACCTTCACCGCCGTCGGCAATGGATACTTTGACAACCTCCGCATCTGGGAACACTTTAAGCACGCCGCGTTCCATTGCATTGGCTACCGCTACCGCAGAAACGCTTCCTTTATACGAATCGGGGGCAATTACTATCTTCATCTCTTAACCACCTCATTATTATTCTGCTAAAATATATTTCTTGATCGCTTCCGCTACGCCATCTTTTGCATTCGTCGCGGTAATTGCATCAGCAACTTCAAGTACACGCGGTTTGGCATTGCCCATCGCAATACCGATACCTGCATATTCAAGCATCGCAATATCGTTGTTCGAATCACCGATCGCCATGACTTCTTCGCGCTTGATGCCAAAATGCTCTGCCACGAAACGCAGTGCTTCACCTTTGTTGACCTTGGCATTGACGATCTCCAAAAATCTCGGCATCGAACGCGGCGCGAATACCTTACCTGCAAACAACGTATGTACCGTTTCTTCGACATAATCGATCTTGTCGGGATCACTGATAGCAAGCATCTTCAGTATATCGCGCGGATCTTCGTAGAAGGCTTCACCGATCTCGACTGCTTTCGTTTCGACACGCGCCTCATATGCTCGCGTATCGTCCGTTGCTTTATCGACATACAACGTATCGTTACGATAGAGCTGGATATACCAGCCTTTTTCACGGAACAAATCAAGCACCGCACGCGCCGCATCTTCGTCAAGACATCGCTTCATTAAGACTTCTTCCGATACAGCAGTCTTTACAAACGCACCGTTATACGAGATAAGCGGTACATCAATACCGATCTCTTTCGCGATCTTCTGCGCCGATTCGTACATACGACCTGTCGCGATCGTTACGATAACGCCACGCGCGACTGCTTCTTGTATCGCCTTTTTATTCGCCTCCGACACGATACATTCCTCATTCAAAAGCGTGTCATCAAGGTCTACTGCCAATAATTTTATCGTCATGTTTATCATTCTCCTCCCCGCATCTCTTTTCACTACCATCATACCAGCAGGAAAGAGTCCGTTTTCTTACCAAATAACATCAGGATCGACATCGGCTACATCTGCCGTACCCGTCAAGATCATAGCCGCTTCCAATTCATTTGCCATTTTGTTTATCATGAAAGCAACGCCTTCTGCGCCGCCGCCTGCCGCGCCGACCATAAGCGGACGACCGACAAGAACGGCATCGGCACCGAGTGCAAGCATCTTCAATATATCTCCGCCGCTTCTGATACCACCGTCAACAAGGATCGTCAGACGACCGTCTACGACGTCTGCGATCTCCGGAAGAACTTCTGCCGTACCCGGAAGATCATCAAGCGCACGACCGCCGTGGTTCGATACGACGATCGCATCGACACCAGCCTGACAGCAGAGTTCTGCATCGATCGGGCTCATGATACCTTTGACGATGAACGGGATCTTCGTTTCACGTTTGATCTTCGCAAGCTGATCTACCGTTTTCGGGAATACCGGCTGTCCCGCACGTTTCATATTAACGAGATATGCCGCATCGATATCCATACCGAACGCAGGTGCGCCTGCTTCTGCCGCACGGTTTGCCATCTCGATAACTGCCTCAGGTTCACGCGGTTTGATGATAGGGATCGCATATCCGCCCGACTCACGACAAGCCGTCAATCCCGAATCAAATACCGTCGCAACAGGGCCGTCGCCTGTCATACAGATAACGCCTGCCGATTTACAGCCTTCGACAACTGTACGGCAATAATCGACCTCCGGCATCACATTATTCGCATTGAAGCTGATCCCGCCGATCGCCGCACCGATAACAGGAAGTGCCAAGTCCATACCAAGGATCGTACGTTTTTTATTCGGCTCCACCACATCATGCACCGTACGCATATGAAGGCGACACGCCGCCAAAGCCTCCATATTATTGTGGAAACTGCGGCCCGTACCAACGCCGCCCATGCCCGGAACCTGACCTGCACACGCAACACCGTTACATTCGGAGCATACTTTACATGCAGGGCTTAATTTCTGTCTTGCAATCTCACGAATCGTAGCTAAATCCATCTCGATCTCTCTCCTTCAGCAAAGTCTATTTTGTATAAAATTCTTGTTGGAGTGAAATTTTTCCTGCCTCTTTGCCCTATGATTTTCACTTTTGTATGAATTTTCGCTCTTTTGTATACAAAAAAACATCCCCCGGCATAGCCGGGGGTTTTTCATATGCGCCTATAAGGCTCTATTTCTAGCTGCACCTAAAAGGTGCATATTGACCTGGCATTTGCATTTCTGTTACCTGCTACCCGTAAACGGGTCTTCTTTAAATGATATGCTTAACTGGTCTCCAAGCTTATCTTCTTCCAGTTGGTTTTGTATATATTCTTTTATCTTTTGTGCATTCTTACCTACGGTATCTACATAATATCCTCTGCACCAAAATTGTCTGTTGCGGTATCGAAATTTCATATCTCCAAACCTCTCATATACCATCAAACTGCTTTTTCCTTTTAAATACCCTACGAAGCTAGCTACACTCATTTTAGGTGGTATCTCTACTAGCATATGGATATGATCGGGACAGCATTCTGCTTCTAGTATGTTGACCCCTTTCCACTCGCATAATTTTCTTAGTATTTCTCCTATTGCTCGTTTTTTCTCACCATAGAATACTTGTCGTCTGTATTTCGGCGCAAATACCAGATGATATTTGCAGTTCCATTGCGTGTGTGCTAAACTATGTCTGTCATTCATTTGACGTCGCTCCTTTTGATATAATTTCTAAGCTGCCAGGCCTAGTAGCATTATATCAAAAGGAGCTTTTGTGTTTTACGCATAGCTATAAGCTTTACGGAACCCCACGCCTAGCGCGGGGTTTTCGATATACAA
>JAFSAX010000042.1 GCA_017442105.1 Selenomonadales bacterium
CTATGCCACTCTTCTATAACACTCCTTATCATCCATTACCAAAAAAGGCATTACGACACTAATAGTCATAACGCCCTTGTTTTGACAATTTCGAATGTTATTCGTTTTTATGTCTACTCACGATAGACACCTCGTAATTATATCACGGCTCTATTTAAAAGAAAAGAAAGATATTACCAATCTCAATAATTTTTTCTTATTTTGTTAATTCGTTTTTGTTATTGCAAAAACTGTTCGAAAACATCAAGATCAAAAAAATCATAAATTTTTTTATTTTTTATTTTATTGATACTTTTATTGTACAACGTATCTGTTACAATAAGAATGTAAGATCCATTACATAACATTAAAAGATGGGAGAGGAAATGTATGCAAGACTATGGATTATTACGTTCAGTACTCCAGCTCATCAATCTCTGTGAAAACATGGAGGAAGTACGCGACTTGGTTGAACGTGTCTTGGATGAAACACAAGAGCAAGTTCTCAACAAGTAAAGGATCATCACACGATTGGCTCACATAGCCTCAGCATGATTCGCACAGCAACACACAAATGAATGTTCTCGAACTGCCTTTATATGAGGCAGTTCCCTTAAACGATGATAGACAAAATACGGAAGAATTTCTTCCGTATTTTTTTATGAGGTTTTACACGCATACATCATCGCTTATGACAAGCGATGGTCGTGCAAATCACCACTTTTTTGATTGACAAAAATTACCTTATGTCATATAATATATTGTTGTATAGAAGTGTCTATACGATGTAAACCGAAACTGTTTATGCAAGGAGTAATGATTATGGGCAGAGTATTTGGTACAGTTTCGATGGGGCTTCGCGCACCGATCATCCGCCAGGGAGACAACTTGACAGAGATCGTATCGAGCACCGTCGTTGAAGCTATGAATGTAGAGGGTCTTGTTCCGAGAGATCGAGATGTAGTGTGCATGACAGAAGCTATTGTAGCTCGTGCACAGGGCAATTATGCTACCGTTGATAACATCGCTGCCGATGTACGCAATAAATTCGGAGGCGAAACCGTTGGTGTCATCTTCCCGATCCTCAGTAGAAACAGATTTGCGATCTGCTTGCGCGGTATTGCAAAAGGCTGCAAAAAAGTCGTTTTGATGCTCAACTATCCTTCCGATGAAGTCGGCAACCACCTCGTTGATTACGACCTCTTGGATGAAAAAGGCATCAATCCTTATACAGACGTATTGACCGAAAAACAGTGGAGAGAGTTGTTTGGTTCTCTCAAACACACCTTCACAGGCGTTGACTATATCGAATACTACGCAAACCTCATTCGTGACTGCGGTGCAGAAGTCGAAGTCATCTTCGCAAATGACTGCCGCGCCATTCTTCCGTACACGAAAAACGTACTCAACTGCGATATCCACACTCGTGTACGCACGAAACGCCTCTTGACAAAAGCAGGCGCAGAAAGAGTATTCGGTCTTGACGAACTTTTGACAGAATCCATCGACGGCAGCGGCTGGAATGCTCGCTACGGACTGTTGGGTTCCAACAAGGCGACTGAAGACACCGTAAAACTCTTCCCGAGAGAAGAATGTCAGCAGTTGGTAGAAGACATTCAGGCAAAACTTCTCGAAGTCACGGGTAAGCATATCGAAGTCATGATCTATGGCGACGGTGCGTTCAAAGACCCGATCGGCAAGATCTGGGAACTGGCAGACCCTGTCGTATCGCCTGCATACACAGCAGGACTGGAAGGTACGCCGAACGAACTCAAATTGAAATATCTCGCAGACAATGACTTCTCTGCACTTTCGGGCAAAGAACTTCAGGATGCGATCAAAAGCAAGATCATGCAAAAAGACGGCTCCTCGCTCGTAGGCAATATGGTATCGCAGGGCACGACGCCGCGCCGCTTGACAGACCTCATCGGTTCCCTTTGCGACTTGACGTCGGGTTCGGGTGACAAAGGAACGCCGATCGTATATATCCAGGGTTATTTCGACAATTATACTAACGACTAAAACAGGGAGGCATATCTAATGGAGAAAATCGTTCGTCCAGAAAGCATGGAGCGTATTACGACGCTTGAGCTTGCACAGAAATTTATTGAAGAACAAGTTGCTGAGGTTCGCGCACAGGTCGGCGATAGAAAAGTATTGCTGGCATTGTCCGGCGGTGTTGATTCCAGCGTTGTTGCTGCACTTTTGATCAAAGCTATCGGCAAACAGCTCGTTTGTGTCCATGTTAACCATGGGCTTCTTCGTAAAGGAGAACCTGAACAGGTCGTTAAGGTATTCCGCGATGAGATGGATGCTAACTTGGTATATGTAGATGCTACCGACCGTTTCTTGGGCAAATTGGCCGGTGTAGCTGATCCGGAAAAGAAAAGAAAGATCATCGGTAAAGAATTTATCGAAGTATTCCATGATGAAGCAATGAAATTGGAAGGTATCGATTTCTTGGCGCAGGGTACGATCTATCCTGATATTTTGGAATCCGACGGTGTAAAAGCGCATCATAACGTAGGCGGTCTTCCGGAAGACATGAAATTCGAATTGGTCGAACCTGTCAAACTTCTCTACAAAGATGAAGTTCGTGTCGTTGGTGAAGCACTCGGCTTGCCGCGCAACATGGTATATCGTCAGCCGTTCCCGGGTCCGGGTCTTGGTGTTCGCTGTTTGGGTGCTATCGAACGTGATCGTTTGCATGCACTCCGCGAAGCAGATGCTATCCTTCGTGAAGAATTCGACAAAAACGGTTTGGCAGGCAAAGTATGGCAGTACTTCATTGCTGTACCTGACTTCAAAAGCGTTGGCGTAAGAGATGGCAAACGTTATGAAGGCTGGTCGGCTATTATCCGTGCGGTCAATACGACGGATGCAATGAGCGCTACGATCGAAGAGATCCCGTATGAAATGCTCCATCATATTACGTATCGCATCACGCATGAAGTCGAAGGCATCAATCGCGTATTGATGGATATCACGCCGAAACCGATCGGAACGATCGAGTTCGAATAATTTTTAAAAACAAGATAATGAGGTGACTAACCATGGAAAACTTGAAACTTTTATATACAGGTAAAACGAAAAACGTATACGCACTTGAAAACGGCAACTGCCTTCTTCTCTTCAAAGACGATTGCACGGGTAAAGACGGCGTATTTGATCCGGGTGAAAACACGGTCGGTCTGACGATCGAAGGCGTAGGCGATGTCAACCTTCGTATGTCCATCTACTTCTTCGAAAAGATCAATGCAGCAGGTATCCGTACGCACTATGTATCCGCCGACCTTGACAACACGACGATGGAAGTGCTTCCTGCAAAAGTATTCGGCAAAGGTCTTGAAGTTATCTGCCGTTACAAAGCAGTAGGCTCCTTCTACAGACGCTACTCCGACTACTGTGAATTGGGACAAGATCTTCCTGCATATGTAGAAACGACGTTCAAAAACGATGCCAAAGGCGACCCGCTCGTAACGAAAGACGGCTTGGTAGACCTCGGCGTTATGACAGCTGAACAATATGATTCCCTCAAAGCACAGACACAGGCGATCACGAAGATCGTTGCCGATGACCTCAAAGAAAAAGGTCTTGATCTCTATGACATCAAATTCGAATTCGGCTATGATGCAGAAGGCAATGTCATGCTCATTGACGAGATCGCTTCCGGTAACATGCGCGTATACAAAGACGGCGAATATATCGATCCGATGACGCTCAATAAACTGTTCTTTGCATAAGCTATGATCGATGCAGGGGTAAGGTAATCTTATCCCTGCTTATGATGTTTTAGAAAGGGATTGTTTGAAATGGGTGGATTTTTCGGTGCAGTATCACGCACTAGTTGTAAATACGATATATTTTTTGGTACGGACTATCATTCGCATTTAGGCACCAAACGCGGTGGGTTGATTCTTTATGATAAAGAAAAGGGATATCAACGTCATATTCATAATATCGAAAGCACACCGTTCCGCACAAAATTCGAAGAAGACCTTGAATCGATGGACGGTACGGTCGGTATCGGTTGTATCTCTGATTCGGATCCGCAGCCGCTTTTGGTACGCAGTCATCTTGGCCTTTTTGCGATATCGACGATCGGTATCATTAACAATACAGAGGAGATTGTCAAAAAAATGTTTACCGATGGTGGACATCAATTTTTGGTAATGTCTTCGGGAAAAGTTAGTATGACAGAACTTGTTGCCAAGCTTATCAATCAGTGTGATAATATCGTTGATGGTATTCGATATGCACAAGAAATGATCGATGGGTCTTGCACAGTCCTTATCAATAAGGGGGATGCACTCATTGTTGCCCGTGACAAGGTGGGAAGATTACCGATCGAGATCGGTAAGAAAGAAACGGGTCATTGTGTGTGTATAGAATCTTTTGCAGCGCAAAAGCTCGGATATGATATGTGTTATCGTCCGGGTCCCGGTGAGATCGTAAAACTTACTGTCGACAAAATCGAACAGCTCTCTAAACCGGGCGATAAAATGAAGGTCTGTGCGTTTATGTGGACGTATTACGGTTATCCGAATTCCAACTATGAAGGAATCAATGTTGAGGTAATGCGTTGTAAAAACGGTGAGATCATGGCACGCAACGAAGCACAGCAAGGTATTCTTCCTGATGTGGATTATGTTGCAGGTGTTCCTGATTCCGGTGTACCGCATGCTGTCGGATATGCTAATCAGTCAGGCAAACCGTTCTCGCGCCCGTTCATCAAATATACGCCGACTTGGGCGCGTTCGTTCACGCCTTCCAATCAGGAAATGCGCAGTATGGTTGCAAGAATGAAGCAGATCCCTGTTCCGGAAAGAATCGCTGACAAGAAATTGCTTCTTGTAGACGACTCTATCGTTCGCGGAACGCAGCTTCGTGAAA
>JAFSAX010000043.1 GCA_017442105.1 Selenomonadales bacterium
AGACCCGCCGCCTTCGCATTTTCAACGAACTGCTCGATCATATCGTCTGTATGTCCAAGCGATTTTATATTCTCAGCGTCACGCCATGCTTTATTCTCTGCCTCGACGCGCTTCTGACGCGCTTCTATGGCAGCGTCCAATCTATCGTAAATATGACGTTTGTTATATTCTTCCATCTGTACGTTATAATCTTGCATTTTTCTCTCATATCTATCAAAATCATTCTTAAACGCGCTGTTCGAGAGAGCATGAATGATCCGCTTGAAAATGTTAGGCTTTGACGGCTTTCTAGGCTTTACAGATGTGTCTCTGGTATAGCTCTTCATATCAACGAAAAGAGGCTCCTTGGTATCCGCAAGCGTAAAGCTTACAGGCTTAGTTGTACCATCACGCAGCAGCGCACCATCGGTCTTCATATTCTGCACACCCGCAAGCTCTTTTGCAACAGCCATGGAGATCACGCCCAAAACCGAATGGAAGTTTGTTGCTTTAGGCTCATATTCGATCGGCTTGCCGTCGATCAAGACATTTTCTCTGATCTTTATTACATCATCAAGCTCTGCTGTAGCTGCGTCAAAATCCTTGCCGAGAATCGCAGAGTAAATACGATTGAAATTCTTAGAGATCTGCACTGACGCCTGATTCTGCTCATTTACAAAGCCCAGAGAGTTCTCAGGCCAGCTCTCTCTTCTTGCTACCACAAATATATTGCTCTCCGCGCCGCCGCCAAGAGCTTCTGCCCCGCGGATAAGGTCATCGGCTGCCTGTGTGTAAGTTAACTGCAAATGCTGCATAGTGTATGCCCTCCTGAAATGTGTTTTCTTTTCATTATCTTTTTACGCGAAAGCAATTAAAAAGTAACATCTTATGTGCAACAAATTTGTAAACCTGTATAAAACTATCCATGTTACTTCTCATTATATATAAACTGTACATTTATGATTATAGCATAAAACCGTCAGCACTGCAATATTTTGGCGCAAAAGGTGTTGAAATATCGCTTGGAATGTGGTAGAATATTTCAGACGATAAGTGCAATTATCAAAAAAGGAGAACAAAAACATGATCGCAAAAACTCCCCCTATGGGCTGGAACAGCTGGGACTGCTACGGCCCCGCAGTAAATGAGGCTACTGTCCGCGCCAATGCGGAATTTATGGCCAAGCACCTCAAGCAGTACGGCTGGGACTACATAGTTGTTGATATTCAGTGGAGTCAGCCCACCGCTACGAACCACGACTACCACCCGTTCACTGAGCTTTGCATGGACGAATATTCCCGTCTTATCCCTGCCGAGAACCGTTTTCCCTCCTCTGCGGGCGGAAAGGGCTTTGCACCCCTCGCAGAATATGTACATTCCCTCGGACTTAAATTCGGTATACACATCATGCGTGGAATACCCCGTCAGGCAGTGCATCAGAACACGCCGATCAAAGGCAGCGACAAGACTGCACGACAGATAGCAAAGACCTCCTCAATCTGCCAGTGGAACACCGATATGTACGGCGTTGACCCTGAAAAAGACGGCGCTAAAGCCTACTACGACAGCATTTTCGAGCTGTACGCAGAGTGGGGCGTTGATTTTATTAAGATAGACG
>JAFSAX010000044.1 GCA_017442105.1 Selenomonadales bacterium
CCGCAGCTTCCTGCGGCCTTGGAAGCGCTGGTGCGGCACGCTGACGCATGAGGACGACATGGCCGAGATTGGCATGGTGGAGGAGCCGTCCTTCGCGGTGGTGCCGACCTCGCCGGACAATCGCGGCGACGATCAGGGCACGGACAGCCACCGCATCGGCTATATCGCCTGGTATAACAAGGGCTTGCTGGACGCAGGGAAGGTGCCGGTGGTGCTGGCCTTCCACGGCGGCGGGGATTCGGCGCTGCATATGGCTCATGTGTCCGGCTGGTACCGGGTCGCCAAGCGGAATAACTTCCTGCTGATCACGGTGGAGAACCATCTGAACAGCACCGCCACGGAGGCCGTTGCCCTCCTGGAGGAGCTGAAGAAGAAGTCGGGGGATGCGGATGCACTCAAGGCAGAGATCGAGAAGCTTCAGAGCGAGAATAAGACAGCTGCTGATAAGTTCGCTGCTGACTTGAAGGCGCTCAAGATCAATAATGCGGTCGAAAGAGCTTTGTCGTCGGCAGGCGCGAAGAATCTGAAGGCGGTGAAAGCATTGCTTGATCTGAACGAGGCAGAAATGGACGGCGAAGATGTGAAGGGCTTGGCGGATCAGATCAAGCGATTGAAGACGAATGAGGATACGAAGTTTTTGTTCGGTGAGACTGCCCCCGGCTTTACGGGCGTGAAGGGCGGAGACAACGGCAAGAAGTCTGCGGCGGCTATCACGAAAGAGGCGTTTGCCAAAATGGGTTATAAGGAGCGTGCGGAGCTTTATAACAAGGATCAAGCAGCGTATGAGGCGCTGTCCGCACAAACGACAGAATGAGAAGGAGAGAATGAAAAATGACAAAGACAAAAATTGAGAATTTGGTAAATCCGCAGGTCATGGCGGATATGATCAATGCGACGTTGCCTGCTAAGATCAAGTTTACTCCGCTTGCGAAGGTCGACAGTACGCTTACTGCACGTGCGGGCAATACGATCACGGTGCCGAAGTATGCGTATATTGGTGAGGCTGAAGATGTGGCAGAGGGCGTTGCAATGGGTACGACTGTGTTGACTGCTACTACCACTACGGCGACCGTAAAGAAAGCAGGCAAGGCAGTGGAGCTTACCGATGAGGCTGTTTTGAGCGGCTATGGCGATCCTATCGGTGAGGCGACGAGTCAGCTCAGAATGTCTATTGCGGATAAGGTGAATAGCGATTGTTATGCGGCACTCAAAGGGGCATCTCTTACGTATGATGGCAGTGCGGGTGTTATCTCGTATTCGGGTATCGTGAAGGCGGTGGATCTGTTTGAGGAAGAGGTGGATGACAGTGTGAAGGTCATGGTCGTTCATCCGAAGCAGGTGACAACGCTTCGTCTTGATGAGGATTTCAAGAGTATCGACAAGTACCCGCTGAAGACGGTAATGACGGGGACGATCGGAGAGATCGCAGGTTGTCAGGTCGTGCCGTCTAAGAAGGTTGCTCTTGAGGATGGCTGTTATGTCTGCCCGATCGTGGTTACGACGACGGAAGAGAATGAACAGCCTGCATTGACGATCTATATGAAGCGCGGTGTCGAGCTTGAGACGGACAGAGATATTTTGGCTAAGACGACGGTTATTTCGGTGGATGAGCATTATACGGCTGTGTTGTCGAATGAGGCAAAGGTCGTTGCTGCCAGATTCAAGGCGTGATGAGGTGATTGTATATGCTGTTGCGCAGATACCATAAAAAGGCTGTTGAGGCTGTAAATGAGGGTTCGGCAGATAAGGCGATCGATGATATGACAGTGGCTGAGTTGAAGGAGTATGCTGCCGCGCATGATATCAAGCTTGGTGAGGCAACGAAGAAGGCTGACATTTTGGCGGCGATCAAAAATGCTTAACGATGTGATGGTAAGGCTTGCGGGAATGGGGTTCACCGTATCGCCTGACGATGAGTGGGTCTTGATGTTCTGTGTTGATAAGGTGACGAATCATATCAAGAACAGCTGTAATGTCAGCGAGGTTCCGACGGGGCTTCACGAGACTGCGGTCGATCTGGTATGCGGCGAGTATTTGCAGGGCAAGTTTCGCACGGGTCAGATGGGTGATGTTTCGCAGGCTGTCAGCAAGATCAAAGAGGGAGATACGGATATTACGTTCGTGAGCGGTATGAGCGATGCCGAGCTTATCGCATCGCTTATCGCCGATCTGCGCGGACGTGAGGTCGATTTCGCGGCATACAGGAGGATCCGATGGTGACGGCAGGGGTAAGGAGAGCTGTTGAACGGCTGTATACAGGCAGGTGTGATATCATCGATCAGCAGGAGATGTTTGATCCTGAGAGCGGGCAGACGAGCTTTGCAGAGGTGGTCGTGGCGAGTGGTCAGCGGTGCCGCTTGTCTTATTCTTATTTGACTTCGGCAGAGCCGAAGGACGGTGCGGCGAAGGTCAAGCAGACGATCAAGCTGTTTCTTGCGCCCGAGACGGTTGTACGGGCAGGGGCGAGGGTAGCCGTCACGCAGTGCGGACGGACTACTGAGTATAAGGCGGCAGGAGAGCCTGCGGTGTATGGCAGTCACCAAGAGGTCGTGCTGGAGCTTGCAGGTGAATACGCATGACCAGATGGGGAAAGGTCGACTGCAGACAGATGAAGAAGCTGCGGGACAGGCTGCAGGGTATGGGAGATATGCGCGATACGTTCTATGAAGCTGCCGCGAAGGAGCTTGCGGCAAGATTGCTTGCAAAGGTGATCGGGCGAACGCCTGTGGGACAATATCCATCCGAAAGCGGTATGAAGGGCGGAACGCTTCGCAGAGGTTGGACGCCTGAGTCTGATCTGAATATCAGACGGGAAGGAGACAGCTATGTGATCGATGTTGTCAATCCGGTCGAATATGCTTCTTATGTTGAGTACGGCCATCGTACGCGCGGCGGTGGCAGATGGGTAGAGGGTCGGCATATGTTGACCGTTTCGGTCGATGAGGTGCAGAGCATTGCGCCGAAATTATTGGAGAAGAAGCTTGCCAAGTGGCTGAAGGAGGTGCTGGATGGTAAATGATATCGTAAGCGGTGTGACGAAGGCGATCTATGATGCATACGGGGACGGA
>JAFSAX010000045.1 GCA_017442105.1 Selenomonadales bacterium
GGTGAACAAGCGATTCGCTGAGCGTACCGATCGAGATGAGAGGTGATGCGATGACGTGATTTTTCGTATTGAGCAGTATCGCATAAAAATGCTCTCTGTCACAATATCTGAGCCGTGGCATCATATAATTAGCGATGTCATCACTCGAGCGTATGACAACTCGTTTTTTCGAGTCACCGATAGCAACGCGTTTGCCCAGTTCGAGTGCGGCGGCGATCGTGATGGCTTTGGCTTCTCCGACGCCTTTACGCTTCATAAGCGATTCTATCGAAGAATGTGCCAGTCCGCCAAGCCCATCTTCGCCCGCTTCGATCAGTATCCGCTCAGCCAGACGCATGACGGATTCTTCCTGCGTACCTGTCCGCAGAAGAATAGCAAGCAGTTCTGCATTGCTGAGTGCTTCTGCTCCATGGTTCATCAGCTTCTCACGCGGACGCTCGTCCTTAGGAAGGTCTTTCATCATCAGTTGTTTTGATTCGTCAGCCATGTCTATCACTTCACTTACGTTTCATTCGCGATTATTTTTTGTCCCACGCACTTTGGCCAAATGTCGACAATACTTCTGCGACGCGTGCGATCGGCAGTCCTACGACGTTGTTATAACAGCCGCTGATGTGCGATACGAGGAGCGCACCGATGCCCTGTATACCGTATGCACCTGCCTTGTCCATCGGCTCGCCTGTTGCGATATAAGCGCGTATCTCGTCCATATCATAGTTGCGCATCGTAACGTCTGTCACAACGGCTTCCGAGTGGATACGCTCGCCCTGCACGACTGCGATGCCCGTCATGACTTGATGAACACTGCCCGACAGCTCGGCAAGCATCTTTTCGGCGTCGTTTTCATCTTGCGGTTTGCCGAAGATTCGTCCGTTTACAACAACGATGGTGTCTGCTCCGATGACGATGTCCTTCGGATATGATTTGGCGATGTCCTGCGCCTTGATAAGGGCATTGTGTTTGACGATATCGATCGGCGCGCCGTCTTCCATCTCTTCTTCGACAGAGCTCGGAACGACTTTGAACTGATATCCTACTTGTGTTAATAATTCTCTGCGTCTTGGTGATGCAGATGCCAATACGATCAATGTTCTCTTCTCCTTTTAATAAAACCGTCTATGCAAAAAGATACCGAATACAACACCGAGCATCGTCATGATGCTTGGCTGAAGCGAGAATCCGATAACGAATGTCGCTACGATCAGATTGACCGTCACAGGCGGTACTGATAATATCAGATATTTTTTAACCAAAAAAGATGCCACATCGGAGATGCTCGGGATCGTGGTCAAAAATTCACCTACGCCCGTTCCGACGATCGCACCGATAATAATAAATAACAAAAAAATGATCGTGCTTTTATTGCTTTTCAAAAAGGGTTCCTCCTAAATTTCGTTTGCCTTATACATATTCTCCCTGTGTGCGCAAAATCCTGCGTCATATCTGTCCTTCTCCATAACAGAAAACGAGCAAGTCAACGACTTGGCTGACTTGCTCGCATACTGCTTATTATGTATTACAGATATCTGAAGTAAACATATACATGGCTGATAATGATTGAAAGAATCATCAACGGGAACGCGATTTTGAAGAATCGTACGAACGAGATCGGTTGTCCTGCTGCTGCGGCAATACCTGCAACAACGACGTTTGCACTGGCACCAATGAGTGTACCGTTACCGCCGAGGCACGCACCGAGCGCAAGGCTCCACCAGAGTGCTGTAAGGTTCTCCATACCCATGCGGCCCATTTCATGGATCATCGGGATCATCGTTGCAACAAACGGAATATTGTCAACGAATGCCGAGGCAATAGCACTAAGCCAAAGGATCAAGATAGCAGTACTTGCTGTATCGCCTTTTGTGATCTCCATCGCTTCCTGCGCGATCATCGAGATAACACCTGTTTCTACAAGCGCACCAACAAGAACGAACAGACCAACGAAGAAGAAGATAGCGACCCACTCTACTCTTCTGAGTACGCCTTCAAGCTGTTTTTCATGCGAAGGATATGCGATCAACAACAGAACGCTTGCACAGAACATAGCAACCGTTGCCGATTCCAAGTGAAGCATCTGATGCAAACCAAACATAATGATCGTAACAGTAAGCATAAAGACCGATTTTTTCAAAAGGCTCTTATCTCTGAGCTCTTTGTTTTCATCAAGAGTCATAATATGTGCACGAAGTTCATCAGTCGTAACGAGTTTTTTCTTGTAGATAAGTTCAAGCAAAATAACCGTTATGATCAAAATCACAATTGAAATCGGTGCCAAGTTGAATACAAAGTCACCAAAACCAAGGCTCGTCGAGCTGCCGATCATGATATTCGGCGGGTCACCGATAAGCGTTGCCGTACCACCGATATTGGAAGCCAAGATCTGCGATACCAAAAACGGTGTTGAAGGAACTTTGAGTTTTCTGGTAATACTGAGCGTTACCGGTACTGTCAAAAGAACTGTCGTAACATTATCGAGAAGTGCCGAGGCAACAGCCGTTAAAAGGCTCATAACAAGCATGATTTGAGTTGGTTTTCCTTGTACTTTTTTGGCAGCTTTGATAGCGAGATAATTGAAGAGTCCCGTTTCTGCCGTGACACCAACGATGATCATCATGCCGACCAACAATCCGAGTGTATTGAGATCGATATGATGGATTGCCGTTTCCTGCGTAATAACGCCAAGAACAACGACGGTCATACCACCAACCAAGGAAATAACCGTTCGATGAATTTTTTCGGAAATAATAAATACATATGTTGCCAAGAATACTGTTATGGCTATTAGTGCATTGTTTTCCATTTGTTTCTTTTCACTCCCATTTCTACATTAAATATCTTAAATAAATATACCCTGTAGAAATGATAATTGTCAATATCATAATCGGAAAACCGACTTTCATATATTGCAAAAACATAAGGCGATAGCCACGTTCCGCTGCCAGACCTGCGACAATGAGATTCGCACTGGCACCGACGATCGTTCCATTACCACCAAGACAAGCGCCAAGGGCAAGGCTCCACCAGAGTGGTTCAAGATCAGAGATGCCTGCCGCGCCCATATCTTGGATCATCGGGATCATCGTTGCTACGAACGGAATATTGTCAAGGAATGCCGATACGATCGCACTGAGCCACAGAATGAGAAGCGATGTATATGTGAGGTCACCGTCTGTTATTTCAAGCGCGATCTCCGCAATACGGCTGATGATGCCCGTTTCAATGAGGCCTCCGACAGCAATGAAAAGGCCGACGAAGAAGAAGATAGTCGCCCATTCTACTTTATCAAGCATTTTTTCCGTGAACATATGGTCGCGTGATGCAATCAGCAAAAGCAAGAATCCACCTGCTAGTGCTACGGCAGACGATTCTAAGTGAAGTGCCTGATGACTGAAGAATCCGAGAATCGTCAGTGTCAATACTGCCAAGCATTTTTTCAGCATGGTAATATCTTTCAGTTCTGCTTTTTCATCCATCTTCATTAGGTCTTGTTTTAATTCGTCTTGCGTTTTAAGACATTTTTTATAAAGCATAGCAAGAATCGCAAGAACAATAACTAAGTTAACGACTGATATAAATGCCAAGTTATCAATAAATGCAATAAAGGTCAGTTCTTTGACTGCACTGCCGATCATAATATTCGGTGGATCTCCAATAAGTGTTGCGGTACCCCCTACGTTCGATGCAATAATCTGCGTAATGAGAAATGGAATCGGATCGATTTTTAGTTTTTCTGTAATGCTAAGCGTTACCGGTACCATCAATAATACGGTCGTTACATTGTCCAGAAATGCGGAAAATACTGCGGTCAATAATGCTAAATAGATAAGTATCTTCATAGGCGAGGCTTCTGCTTTTTTTGCCGCCCAAATGGCAACATAATTGAAAAGTCCTGTTTGCCCCGTGATTCCCACAATGATCATCATACCGATCAAAAGTCCGAGTGTATTAAAGTCAATATGGTGGATCGCTACCTCTTGCTCGATCACGCCTAAGAAGATCATTAAGATTGCGCCAATCATGGCGATAATTGTACGATGAATTTTTTCCGAAACAATGAATGCATACATCAGTATGAATATTACACCTGCCAGTACAGCACTATTTATCATTGCCTTCCTCCCAACTTTTACTTTATTTCTTTTTTATTGCTTCGACCTACTCTTTGTTTGCGTTATGTCAAATAAATTGATTTCTTATTACTATGTAGGTTATCTGATTTTCGCCCCGTCAAAAATTTTCAACGATGCGATCAAGACTTTGCTTGCCAAGATCACTATTGATAATGTCAAACTTATTATTTTTTAAATAGACCGAACATACAATGACATTGATCCATCACGCAGATGTTCTTGCACCTCTCAAGAATGTCTATGAATGAATATCGTTCTGTATTTTTGATTTTAGTATGCACTACCAAATGGCGATTATTCGCCCCCCTATCATCTCATTTTGATCTTTTCAACCAATGAAATGATTTAAGAAGCATTTTCTTTATTTAGATATCACAGTAGAGTATATCGAAGTTATATTTTTTATTTTAGGATAAAATAGTA
>JAFSAX010000046.1 GCA_017442105.1 Selenomonadales bacterium
AAGAAAGTTACAAAGAAACTGCATCGCTCTTGAAAAAGGACTACTACCTACTGTCATCACTCAATTCCTTTTTCATGCGGTCGTATCCAAGAGCCATAGGCGATTGGCGAATACGAGCCATGCAACAGCGACCCAAGAATCGAGCCGAAAAGGCGAAGATGATTGGTTAGTCGCGAACTGTTAAGGCGATGGTTGTGCCAATGGAAGTTGTAACATAGTTGAGGGGAGAACGGATTGATGATTGCGGATGCAATCATCAATATACTCTTACCTGTCCTATCCCCTTAGCAGTAAGCTATCATCTGCGTCCCGCGCTTTTTGAAGCGGTCGAGTTCGTTATAGCGTAAGCTATAGTCCGCTTCAACAGCGCGTGCCTTTTTTGTTACTTTTTGGGGCAAGCCAAAAAGTAAACAAGAAGGAAATAGCTATCTGTTATGCTAAGAAAGTACTTGCGATTTCTATACGCAGAAAAAAACAAAAAAGAGCCCCTTTTGCAAGGAGCCCTCCCTCATACCCTCACCAGGAGAGTATCTCATATCCGTCTTCGGTGATAAGCACCATGACTTCCCATTGCGCGGACGGTTTACCGTCTTCTGTGTAGACGGTCCAGCCGTTTTCTTCGTCGATGAATACGTCGCGTTTACCCATGTTGATCATTGGTTCGATGGTGAAGATCATACCGGGTACCATGAGCATTTCTTCGCCGCGTTTGGTGACGTGGCTGACGAACGGTTCTTCATGGAAGTGGATACCGACACCGTGTCCGCCGAGTTCTTCTACGACGGTATAGCCGTGTGCTTTGGCATAATCGTTGACTGCCTGTCCCATGTCGCCGAGGAAGCCCCACGGTTTGACTTCTTTGAGGCCTGCTTCGATGGCGTTTTTCGTTTCACGGACGAGTGTCGCTTTTTCTTCGCTGACGTTTCCGATGCAGAACATTCTCGACGAGTCGGAGTAGTATCCGTTATAGATGGTCGATACGTCTACGTTGACGATGTCGCCGTCTTTTAAGACGTCTTTTTCAGACGGGATACCGTGACAGACTTGTTCGTTGATGGAGGTGCAGACACTTTTGGGGAATCCTTCATAGCCGAGCGGCGCAGGGATACCGCCGAGTTCGCGTGTTTTGCTGTCAACGAGCTGATTGATTTCTTCTGTCGTCATGCCTTCACGGATGTTTTCTGCTACGTAGTCGAGTACGGCTACGTTTATTTTTGCACTTTCGCGGATCGCTTCGATCTGCGCTTTGTTTTTGATGATAGAGTGGTCGGGAACGATATGGCCTTGACGTTTGTAGTCTTGGATTCGTTCGTCAAAGTCGGCATGGCAATTTTTATATTTTTTGCCGCTGCCGCACCAGCAGGCATCATTTCTGCCTAACTTCATTGTATTACTTCCCTTCGTTTGCTTTTACGCTTGTTTGAGCAGGTCTTTTGCCGCGATGGTGACGAGCTCACCATTCTTGTCGAGATAGACGACACGATTGATGCGCGCGTTGGCGATCATGCGGCGGCAGATAAGACACGGCTCGCCCGAAGCGAGTGTGCCGTCTGCATTTTGGCCTGCTACATAGATAGTTCCGCCCACCATCTTGACAGGATCGCCGTTGATAACAGCATTCTGTTCGGCGTGGACAGCTTCGCACAGCTCATAGCGCTGTCCTTTCGGCACGGCGAGCGCGTCGCGTTTACAGTAACCGATGTCACAGCAGTTGCTGATGCCGCAAGGCGCACCGTTGTAGCCTGTGCTGATGATGATATTGTTGTTCGTGATGACAGCACCATATGTACGTCTAAGACACGTTGCACGTTTGGAGATGGCTTGTGCGATATTGATGAAATATTCATCCCAAGAAGGACGCTTTGTCATGTCCGTTCCTCCTTTTTACAGCGTACCGAAGATACGGTCGCCTGCGTCACCGAGGCCGGGGACGATATATCCTTTTTCGTTCAGCTTTTCATCGAGTGCCGCAAGATAGATAGGCACTTCGGGGTGTGCTTTCTGTACGGCTTCGACACCGACAGGTGCCGCGACCAAGCAGACGAGGCGGAGATTTTTCGCACCGCGTTCTTTCAGCTTGGTAAGTGCCGCGATCGCACTGCCGCCCGTTGCGAGCATCGGGTCGACGACGATGACGTTGCGTTTATCGAGTTCGTTCGGAACTTTAGCATAGTATTCGATCGGTTCGAGCGTTTCTTCATTGCGCGAAAGTCCGATATGGCCGACTTTTGCCGACGGAAGAAGCTGCAAAAAGCCGTCTACCATGCCGATGCCTGCACGCAGGATCGGTACGAGGACAAGCTTGCGGCCCGACAGTTTTTTGCATGTGCAAGTCGCAACAGGTGTTTTGACTTCGATCTCTTCGGTCGGAAGGTCGCGTGTTGCTTCGTAGCCGAGAAGCATGGTAACTTCTTTCAATACTTCGCGGAATTCGCGCGTGCCTGTACGTTCGTCACGAAGAATGGACAGTTTATGCTCAAGGAGCGGATGAGAGCTGACATATACGTTTTGTGCCATAGTCTGTTCCTCCTTATGCGTAGAGTGGATATTTCTTACAAAGTGCGGCAACGCGTGCGCGAAGTGCATCTTTGATCTCTTCATTGTCAGGATTGTTGAGTGCATCGGCGATAATGTTGCCGACTTCTTTCATGTCTTCCGCGTTGAATCCGCGCGACGAAAGTGCCGCAGTACCAAGACGGATACCGCTCGTTACGAACGGGCTGGTCGGGTCGAACGGAATGGCGTTTTTGTTAGCGGTGACACCGATATCGTCGAGAAGATGTTCGGCGACTTTGCCTGTGAGGTTCTGCGGACGTACGTCAACAAGCATGAGATGGTTGTCCGTACCGCCCGATATGATGGTAAAGCCTCTTTCCTGAAGCGTTTCGGCAAGCGTGCGTGCGTTGTCGATGATGCGCTGTTGGTATTCTTTGAATTCGGGCGACAGTGCTTCTTTGAATGCCGCTGCTTTTGCCGCGATGACGTGCATCAAAGGACCGCCCTGCATGCCGGGGAATATGCCTTTGTCGATAGCCGCCGCATATTTTTGTTTGCAAAGGATGATACCGCCGCGCGGACCGCGGAGTGTTTTGTGCGTGGTAGTGGTGACGATGTCTGCGTACGGTACGGGGCTCGGATGGAGGCCTGCCGCAACGAGGCCTGCGATGTGTGCCATATCTACCATGAAGATAGCACCTGCTTCGCGCGCGATCTCGCCGAGACGTTCAAAGTCGATGATGCGCGGATATGCGCTGGCACCTGCGATGATAAGTTTCGGTTTGTGTTCAAGAGCAAGACGGCGTACTTCATCATAATCGATGCGGAACGTCTGTTCATCAACGCCATACGGTACGATGTTGAAGAATTTGCCCGAGAAGTTGACCGGGCTGCCGTGCGTCAAATGGCCGCCGTGCGCGAGGTTCATACCGAGGATGGTGTCGCCGTGTTCTAACAAGGCGAGATATACTGCCGTATTGGCCTGCGCGCCCGAGTGCGGCTGTACGTTCGCATGCTCTGCGCCGAACAGTTCTTTGGCACGGGCGATGGCAAGCTGTTCTACGACATCGACACATTCACAGCCGCCGTAGTAGCGTTTGCCGGGGTAGCCTTCGGCATATTTATTCGTAAGGACAGAGCCCTGTGCTTCCATGACTGCTTCGGATACGAAGTTTTCGGATGCGATGAGCTCGAGTTTATTCTGTTGTCTTTCTTTTTCTGCTTGGATAGCCAGTGCAAGTTCGGGGTCTTGTTTCATCAAATACATCGGTTATCCCTCCGTTTCGTTTATTCGTAGACGGCACGTGCGCCGCCAATGAGTTTTGGTCTTGTTTTTGCCGCAGTGACGGTCGCTTCACCGATCTGTTTGACCGATAAGCGAAGCGGTACGGCAACGCGTTTTAAGTGCATGCCGATCAGAGTAAGGCCGATATCCATGCCTGCGTGTGCGCTGATCGTTTCGACGACGACAGGGTCTGCCATCATCTGCATGGCGACTGTCGCGAACGAACCGCCCGCCTTCGGCACGGGACGCACCGATACTTCTTCCCAGCCGTATCGCTCCATGGCTTCACGCTCGACGACGAGCGCACGGTTGAGATGTTCACAGCATTGCATCGCAAGGTAGATACCATGCTCGCGGCATACGGGCAGGATACCCTTGAGCACAGCTTCGGCGACATCTGCCGAACCGCTCGTGCCGATATGCGCGCCTGCGACTTCACTGCTGCTGCCGCCGAGCACAAGGACTTGTCCCTGTTTGAGTTCGGCTTTGGCGATAAGCTCACGGACGGCCGTTTCTGCCTGTTGTGTCCATGCTTGTTGTATCATTTGCAAAAAGCCTTCTTTCTTATTCGTTCTCGAGTTCCATGATCTTGGCAACACGACGCGCATGGCGATCTCCGCCAAACGGGGTGGTGAGCCATTTTTCGACGATCATCTGTGCAAGGCCGGGGCCTGTGACACGTTCGCCGAGTGCGAGAATGTTGGCATCGTTATGTTCGCGCGACATCTGCGCCGAGAATACATCGTTGCAAAGTGCGGCACGGATGCCTTTGATCTTGTTGGCGGCGATAGAGATACCGATCCCCGTTCCGCAAATGATGATACCGCGTTCACACTGACCGCTTGCTACGGCACGCGCTACTTTCGCGCCGTATTCGGGATAGTCAACGGAATCCGTCGTATAGGTTCCCATATCTTCAAATTCAATATTCATATCTGTCAACTGTTTTTTGATAACTTCTTTCAAAGCATAACCACCATGGTCACTGCCGATCGCTAACATAATCGCATTCCTCCCTATTGCAGTAATTGCTAGTTATAATTGCAGTTATCTGGCTTTATTTCGCTGTATTCAGCCGTTTTTCCTGCTATAAGAAGAATTTTCGCATGTTATCGGGCGATACGCCAAATGGCATGCAGACCCCACAAACAGAGTGCAAGCGCACCAAAGGGCTCCAACGGCCACGGAAACACGCGACTGATGCGTTCTCCCAGAGAAAGCGCAATGCCGCTGACAAAGAAAATGACGATGCCCAGAACAAGAGGCAGCTGCGACCATCCGTCACCCAACAGCCCCATTCCAAGTCCGACGGCAAGCGCATCACAGCTGACACCGACGGCAAGAACAAAAAGCGCACCGCCATGCGGTAATTTCAGCGGACGATCATCCTTCTTTTTGCGGCTCTCCCAGAGAAGATGAAGTCCCAATAATAAAAGCACGCCTCCGCCAAACAGTCCTGCCCAGTTCTCCGCCATGATAACAGGCGACTCACCCGCCTGCCCGATCCTCTCCAAAGCACCTGCCAGATACGCACCCGATGATGCACCTATCATGAGCAATATGATATGAAAGAGCGCGAACACAAACGACATCCTTACGATCTCACCGAGCGACGGGCGCATCATACCGAGCGGGACCGCCACAGAAAAAAGATCCGCGCCCAGTGCAAGACTAAGCGCGGTCATTTCTACGATTGTCACATTTCTCACCTCATCGTTATTGTATGAGGCAAGGACACACCTTATGCAGTTACGATGCGATTTCCGCTGGCTTTGCGCAGTCGGTTCATCACAGCCAATCCGATATCCGTTTCGTCTACGCCTTCGAGATAGATGACGTCCGCACCCTTTTCATCGAAACTGCGGAGCGTATCATACAGAAGGCTTGCAAGTTCTGCCTTATCGGAGTAGCTGACGGTGATAACATCATCAGGTAAACGTTCTGCCAGTTCACGGCTGACGAGCGCACCGACGGTTCGCCCCGACGAAAGCGCGCCTTGGACGGCTTTTGCCAGACCGCTACGTTTGCGTTCCGTTTCACCTTCGAACAATATCGTTTCTGCCTTAGGCGCATAATGGCGATATTTCATACCGGGAGCTTTCGGCTTCACCGATTCGTCGGTCAATCCTTTGTCGATCTCGACAGCACCGAGTACATCGGTGAGCATCTCCACGGTGATACCGCCGGGACGAAGCACCGTCGGCACAGGCGTGGTACAATCGACGATCGTCGATTCGACACCGATTTGGCACGCCCCGCCGTCTACGATCATCGCGATACGTCCGTCCATGTCTTCGGCTACCGTTTTCGCCGTCGTGGGGCTTGGTCTGCCCGAGATGTTCGCGCTCGGTGCGGCAATGGGCACACCTGCCATGCGAATGAGCGCACGCGCCACATCGGCATCGGGCATACGCACAGCAACGGTATCAAGCCCGCCCGCCGTCAAGCGCGGTACGATCGCGCTCCGTTTTACAACGAGCGTCAATGGTCCCGGCCAAAAGGCATCTATCAGCGCACGCGCACTCATAGGGACTTCTTCTGTAAGCGGGATGATATCATCCTTCTCCGCAATATGAAGAATGAGCGGATTGTCGGACGGACGGCCTTTCGCCGTATAGATCTTTTTCGCCGCCATCTCGTCGAGACCGTTCGCACCAAGACCGTATACCGTTTCCGTCGGGAACGCGACGAGCTGACCTTCTCTTAATAGCTGTCCTGCTTCTGCCAGTTGTACTTCCAGCGGACGCTCCGTATCTATTACGATCTGTTTCGTTTTCATCATGCTTTCACCGCCTTATCGAGATCGGACAGCACGACGACACGGTCGATGCCCGCATAGTCGGGCAGTATCCTCTGCGTACGGAATCCGCGCGCTTTGCCAAGCTCGGCTACATCCTGTGCTTGATGGATACCGACTTCGAACAAGACGATACCGTCTTCTTTTAAATAGCGCGGTGCCTCATCGATCAATCGGCGATAAAAATCGAGCCCGTCCACACCGCCGACGAGAGCCATCTCAGGCTCCTGCTTCACTTCGGGAGAGAGGCCTGCCATGTCGCGCACGGGAATATACGGCGGATTCGATAAAATGGCATCGAACGATCCATCGACAGGCGCATAGAGGTC
>JAFSAX010000047.1 GCA_017442105.1 Selenomonadales bacterium
ATATTTTCACGAACGAAAACGAACGCTTCGGCGAATTTTGGGATATACTAGAGCAGTATAGATGGGAGGATAATGTGAAGGGGATCGGTATTATGATAATCAGCATCAGTCTGGCTGTTCTCTTGTTTGCATGGCTTGCGATCGTGCTTCTCGGGCGCGTATTTCCGATGTATCGGAAGAAGTCCGTCCGTATCGGCTGTGGCGCAGTCGCACTTGCTTCACTGGTGCTTCTCTATGTGTCGCGCTATGTACCTGTCGGCACGATTCCCGAACCGCTCCTGAAAGGGAGCTTCTGGCTTCTTGCCGCGCCGTTTGTGCTCCTCGTCGCTCTGCCTGCCGTGTACGCGCTCTTTCGTATCATGCGCGTAAAGCCGAGCGCAAAAGACGATTCGCGCAGGGCGTTTATCAAAGGAGTAGGTATCGCGGTGCCTGCGCTCTGCTACGGGTCGGTAGGGTACGGCGTGTTTGACAAGGCAGGCGACCTTGCCGTCAATCGGTATGCGATAGCGGTGCGGGATCTGCCGACAGACCTTGCAGGGCTTCGTATCGCACAGCTATCCGACGTGCATCTCGGCGTATTCGTTTCGCTCGAGAAGCTCGATGAGATGCTCCGTCTGACGGAAGCGGAACGCCCCGATATGCTCGTTATCACGGGCGACTTCATCGACGGTGTTGACTGGACAGAAGAAGCGATGGCACGTGTGGCACATCTTGCGGAAAAACTGCCGTACGGGGCGTATTTTTGCTGGGGCAATCACGAATATCTGCGCGACAAAGACCGTATCGCACGTGCGCTCGATGCGTATGGTGTGCGTGCGCTCAAAAATGAGGCTGTCTGTGTGACGAACGGCGCGCGGCCGCTCTGGCTTCTCGGTGTCGATTATCCGTGGGCGCGCGACCTTATGATACGCGAGGGCGACCGTGAACGCATGATGGCAGAGGCAATGGCAGACGTGCCGTCCGATGCGGTGAAGGTGCTTCTGGCGCATCATTCGGACTTTATCGAGCAGGGCGTGAAGTACGGCGTTGACTTGACACTGACAGGGCATACGCACGGCGGTCAGTTCGCGCTTGGGCAGACGGCACTTCTTCCCGTGCAGTACCGATATATGCGCGGATTCTACGGCGCGGACGGTGCGCTCGGCATTGTTGCGGGCGGTAAGGAAGATGCTCCGATGAGGGTGGGGCATGGTCAGCCGATCGGCTACGTCAACTCGGGCGCAGGGAGCTGGTTTCCGCTTCGGCTCGGTTGTCCGCCGGAGGTCGCAATATTTACTCTCGTAAGAAATGAGGATTCTTGATATGACAGAAACGTTTAGTAGCAGAACAGCACTTCTCCTCGGACAAGACGGCGTGACAAAGCTTGCCAAAAGCACCGTCATGGTGTTCGGCATCGGCGGTGTCGGCTCATATGCGGTCGAAGGCTTGGCGCGTGCAGGTGTCGGCAATCTCATTCTCGTCGATCCCGAAACGATCAGCCTGTCGAACGTCAATCGGCAGATACACTCGCTCCGCTCGACCATCGGTCAGTACAAGGTCGATGCGATGAAAGTGCGTATCGCCGACATCTCGCCCGAAACAGTCGTAGAAACGGTGCGCCTCTTTTACTCGCCCGAAACAGTAGACGAACTGATGATGTGGGCACGTCAGGCAGACTATCTCATTGACGCCATCGACACCGTATCGGCGAAGATAGACCTTGCCGTACGCGCGCACGAGATGGGTATCCCGCTCATCAGCGCGATGGGCGCAGGCAACAAGCTCGACCCCACGCGGTTCGAAGTCGTCGACCTTGCCAAAACGAGCGTCTGTCCGCTCGCTCGCGTCATGCGCCGTGAACTGAAAAAACGCGGCGTCGATCATCTCCGCGTCGTCTACTCGAAAGAAGAACCTATAAGAACGGGTGCTCCGCGCGACAGCGAGTCGGGCAAAGCTTCTCCCGGCAGTATCTCGTTCGTGCCGAGCGTCGTCGGACTGATCCTCGCAGGAGAAGTCATTCGTCATATCAGCGGAAGATAAACGAAATAGAAGATAGTAGGCATAAAAAGAGCCACCTTCACAAGTGCGTGAGGGTGGCTTTCGGTTTGTCGTATCGAGGGAAATAGAAACCGCCTTATCACAACTGCGTGACGAGGCGGTCTTCGTTTATCTGGCATTCAAGATGAGCTGTAATCCGACGATTATTTGTGCGAGCGTCAGCAGATTCATGATAGACGTCGGCTTTGTTTTTTTCGAGATGCGCGCGCCGAGCTGTGCGCCGATGACGGCACCGATCCCGATGGCGAGTGCAGGCACGAGAAGCACATGACCGAGCGCGAAATGGCTGACGACACCGACGAGCGCACTGACCGCAAGGACGAACGTACTCGTTGCCGCCGCCACATGGGCAGGGAAACCGAGCGCGTATATCATCGTCGGCACGTGAATGACACCACCGCCGATACCGAGCACGCTCGATAAGAAGCCTGCGCCGACCGAGGCGAACATACCGAGCGGGCGGTTATACGTGAACGTCTTGGGATCGAAATCGTGAACAGGCACGAGCTTTGTTCTGCGATATGCGAGGAAGATCGCCGTCGCGATCATAAAACAGCCGAACACCGTGCGGAACGTATCGCCCGTGAAAAAGTGCGCCACATAACTGCCGATGAGCGCACTCGGCACCGTACAGAGAGCGAACCGAATCGCCGCATCGTAGTACACCTTCTTCTGGCGAACGTAGGCGAGCGTCCCCGACAGCGCGTTGAAAAACACCACGCATAAGCTTGTCGCCACCACATTCTGCGCCGACCAGCCGAACACAAGAAGGAAAACAGGTATCAAAATAATTCCTCCGCCAAGCCCGACCAGCGTACCGAACGTGCCCGTCGCAATGCCCAGCAGAAGATATAAGAGGATCGTAAGCATACATTGACTTCCTTTCATAGGGAAGGATTCGTTATTGATTAGTATACCCCCGTCGAGAGGCCGGATGCAAGAGGAGGGGCGGACTTAGTTACATCAGAACGTGTCACCCGGATGTAGCGGTTGGTAGACTGCCTGACGGAGTGGAGACAGATATTGCTCTTTGAAATAGAAGTATTGACAAAATTCGTTTTGTGAGGTGTAAAAAGAGCAGGAAAACCGCGAAGAAGAGGTGTTATCAGGCATACCATAATCGGACGGCAGATCGAAGGAAAAGGTGTAATACCGTGATTCATTTGCACGAAGGTGTATTGGTTCACGGTAGGAGAAAAAATGTTTCACAAGTTTTTCTGTGGAAAATGATGTGAGATAATTCCAGTAAAAAGAAGTGTACTTCAAATAACAAGATTTGTTATTGTTGTTATGCACTTTGAAGAAGCAATGAACTTTGCCGTCTTTTATGTAATAAAAGATGTTTTTGCGGAGGGGTCTGACAGTATTTTGCGCGGATATATCGAGTTGTTTCGGCGCATGATATATGGCACGGTATGCTATTTCTATATCGTAATCGACAAAGGGTTTCATATATTGTTTGTCATCTAAGATTGCAGAAAGGGTGTAGGAATTAGAGGGGATACGACCATAGGTGGATTCAAAATCAGTAAAAAAGAGGTAAGTGATCGTTTTTTGAGAATAAGGAG
>JAFSAX010000048.1 GCA_017442105.1 Selenomonadales bacterium
AAAACCAATCCCTCAAAAACCTTTGAGGAAATGTTCTTTTTTTAATTATGTAAAAATAAAAAAATTTAAAAAAGGTAATTTTTTTTATCTCTTCTTTCTTTTTTCTTAAATTTATCATGTAAATTCTCCCATATCGCTTACACATATGGTATGATGAAGGTATCTATATCGTCCGAGGCACGCACCTCTTCTTGCTTCGGCATCCATTTGACAGGAGTGGATACTGTGTCATTTCTTACACGTTTAATATTATTCCTCATCGGCCTTCCCATTATGTCATTCGGGGTCGTATTCGTCATCAAATGCAACCTCGGCTCATCGCCGATCTCGAGCATCCCGTTCGTCGTGGAACAGCTCACACCGTATACGCTCGGCGAGCTGACATTCGCCATCAATGCATGGCTCGTCGCCATGCAGTATTTCTTCACGCGGCGCATCACCTCACCGCTCCTTCTGCAAGTGCCGATGACGCTTCTGTTTAGTATCTACATCGACTTGAGCGCCATCGTCTTAGAGAACTTTTTCGTCGATACATACCTGATGAGCCTCACGCTCCTCGTCACCGCCTGCTTCGTCACCGCGTTCGGCATCGCCTTTCTCGTCATCGCCAACCTCGTCATCCTGCCGGGCGAAGGAGCCGTACAGGCGATCGCCAACCGCTTCGGACTTGACTTCGGCTTCACAAAGATCGGCTTCGACGTATCGTGCGTCCTCATCTCCATCGCCATCGCGCTCTACTGTCGCGGCGACTTGGCCGGACTGCGCGAAGGCACCATCATATCCGCCTTTCTGACAGGCTGGTTCGTCCGTTTCTGGCTTCGCCGCATCACGACAAAAGACTCTTACGGCAGAATGATCCTCGCTCTCCCGTTTACAAAAAATCGCCCTTCCAGTATAATAAAAGAATAACCCTATCCACCAACCACACAGCAAAGGAGGCAACCGGAGTGGCAGTTCTCAATACGATCCCGGGCAACGACCAATTACTTGAACAAATGAAGATCGTCAAAGAAGACCCCTCCTACGCACAGCGTGAAGTATACCTCTCTACGCTGAAAAAAGCACGCTTCCTCGTGCCGATCAAGTGGATCCATACGCAAAATACGCGTCGCCGCACACTTGCCACCATCTACAAGGCAACCGGCGAAAAATACCTTCTCGCATTCACCAGCTGGGAAGAGCTGTTCAAATGGAGCGAAAACGAAGATGAGCGCGTCGTCGCCCTCTCGCACGAAGAACTCCGTCGCCAAGTCCTCGACAAACAGACTGCCTACGACGGCTTCGTCATCGACCCGTACGGCGTCAACCTCATCACACCGCGCCAAGAGATCCTCAGCTCCCTGCCGCTCGTCGCACCGCAGACGACCCGTTCCGCAGGGCGCGAAGCCATCATCAGCATACCGCGCATCTATTCTCAACGCCTCCTCAATGCCATCACCGTCCAGCTCAAGCACTTCTACAACGTCAGATGTGCCTACTTCCTCCTCATGGCAACAGAAGACGGCGAAAAAAACTACCTCGTCGTCATCGACTTCGTCGGCGACAACCGCAGACTGTTCTACCATGTGATGAACGCCGCTGAGCCGTTCCTCAAAAAGAACGAACACCTCACCATTGTCAGCACCGACTCCGCGCTCGGTCGTATGTCAATACGCGGCCAAAAACCATTCTATACAAGAAGCCGCTTCTCCGATATCCGTGCATGGCTCGCCCATCACTACCACCGCTTCGAAGCATGGTACCAAGCGCGCCAAGCCAAAAAAACTGCTCGCAAGACAGGCGACCACGCCGACCGCGACTGACGATACACGTAATATCATTTTGCACAAATACATAAAATATGATACAATGACCACAGAGAATGATAATGACTATCAACTCTGTGGTCTTTGCATATATGCATATCATAGGCAAATAATATATGATACGACAAGCACGCTAAGACCGCTCACCATACAGCGCAGCCCGCGCCCGAAAGAAGGAATATTATGACTGATCGCAATACCACGCTCCGTATCGGCAAGATGGCATGTGCCGCCTGCTCCGCACGCATCGAAAAACGCCTCGCGAAACTACAAGGCATCAAAGAAGCCACCGTCAACCTCACCACCGAAGAAGCGCACATCACCTACGACGATGCACTCCTCACCGAAGAGAAGATCATCACAACGATCAAAAAACTCGGCTTCACCGCAGAAAAGAAGACCGCCCCGCCCGCCGAGCTTACCCTCGCCATCGGCAACATGGCGTGTGCCGCCTGCTCTGCACGCATCGAAAAACGCCTCGCGAAAATGCAAGGCATCAAAGAAGCCACCGTCAACCTCACCACCGAGCGCGCTCACATCATCTATGATACCACGCTGACCTCCTCATCCGTCATCATCGCCGCGATCGAAAAGCTCGGCTTCACCGCATGCCTTGCAAACGATGCGCCCGCAAATGATACGAAAGAAAAAACAAGCACCGACGCGAAAAAACATCTTCTCTTCGCCGCCCTCTTCTCGCTCCCCATGCTCCTCAACATGATAGCAGAATTTTTCGTAGGGCACGGTAATGTCCCCATCCTCTCTAACCCCTACCTCCACCTCGCACTCGCCACCCCCGTCCAATTCATCAGCGGTGCCTACTTCTACCGCGATGCCTACAATGCCCTCAAAGGAGGCGGTGCCAACATGAGCGTCCTCGTCGCACTCGGCACCACGAGCGCGTATTTCTTCAGCCTCTACCAGCTCATGATCGGAAACCACAGCGTCTACTTCGAAACGTGCGGTATCCTCATCACGCTCATCCTCTTCGGCAAATATCTCGAATCGCGCGCCAAAGGCAAAACAAACGACGCCATTCGCGCACTCCTCTCCCTTCGTCCCGACACCGCCTGCGTCCTCCGCGCAGGCACCGAGCATACCATACCGCTCGCAGAACTGTGCGTAGGCGATACTGTCATCGTCCGCCCCGGCGAACGCATCCCCACCGACGGCATCATCACCGACGGCACAAGCACCGTCGATGAATCGATGCTCACAGGCGAATCCATTCCCATTGACAAAACAGTCGGCGACCACATCACAGGAGGCTCCGTCAACGGCCACGGCGCACTCACCTTCACCGCAGAGCGGATAGGCGACGACACCACGCTTGCCCGCATCGTCCGCATCGTCGAAGAAGCCCAGAGCGTCAAAGCCCCCATCCAGCGATTCGCCGACCGCGTATCGTACTACTTCGTCCCTGCCGTCACCACGATCGCCCTTCTCACCTTCGCCGTCCACCTCCTGCTCGGCTCCACGCTCGAAAATGCCCTCATCCCCGCCGTCGCCGTCCTCGTCATCGCCTGCCCCTGCGCACTCGGCCTTGCCACCCCGACAGCCATCTTAGTCGGCAGCGGCCGCGCCGCCCGCGAAGGCATCCTCTTCCGCACAGGCGCACAGCTTGAGCTCGCCCACCGCACCACAGCCGTCGTCCTCGACAAAACAGGCACCCTCACCTACGGCAAGCCGACCGTCACCGACATCTGCGCCTACGGAATCGAAAAAAACGACCTCCTCGCACTCGCCGCAGGCATCGAAACGTACAGCGAACACCCCCTCGGACGCGCCATCGTCACCTGCGCACAAGAAAAAAACATCACACCAACTGCCGTCACCGACTTTCAAGCCCACAGCGGCTCGGGCGTCACAGCAACAGCAGACGGACGCACCATCACCATCGGCGCACCGCGCATCGCAGAAAAGCTTAATATCACCTTGACCGACGAACAGACGAGCACCATCGCCCGCCTCGAATCGGAAGGCAAAACGACCATGCTAGTGGCAGACACCGTCCTTCTCGGCATCATCGCCGTCGCAGACACGCTCCGCGCCGAAGCCAAAAAAGCCGTCCGCGCCCTTCACGACATGAACATCACCGTCTGCATGATAACAGGCGACAACGAGCGCACAGCCCGCCGCATCGCAGAAGAACTCGACCTCGACAACTACCGCGCCGAAACCCTCCCCCAAGACAAAGCCGCCATCATAGAAGACCTCCGCAAACAAGGCCACATCGTCGCCATGGTCGGCGACGGCATCAACGACGCACCTGCCCTCGCCGCCGCAGACATCGGCATCTCCATGGGAAGCGGAACCGACATCGCCATCGAAGCCTCCTCCGTCACCCTCTCTGCCTCAGACCTCACCGCCATCGCACGCACACTCACCCTCTCCCGCCTCACCATGTCCACCATCCGCCAAAACCTCTTCTGGGCACTCATCTACAACATCGTCGGCATCCCGCTTGCCGCCTGCGGATACCTCTCCCCCCTCATCTGCGGCACAGCCATGGCATTCTCCTCCGTATCCGTCGTCCTCTCCTCCCTCCGCCTAGCCAAACGAAAATAACAAACCACACAAAAAAGACCTCTCGATGCACACGCACCAAGAGGTCTTTTTTATGATGAGATATAAAGAAATACTATTCAGCTACTTTTACTACAAGATTCTGCATACGTGTTTTGTCCACAGACATCACCTCAGCCAGATTATCAGGTGTCGCTTCAAGGTCGGTATCCTTATTGACCGTTACATTAAAAAGCTGACCCGACACATATTCAACATTTTTCCCTTTCATGAACAGACTGCCGACCATCGAAACTACTGCGAATACTGCTATTGCACCGCCATCATTTTTGCCTTTATTTAAAATATAGCCATCAACAGGCACTTGTACACCGTTGAGCGTCTCAAGATACGGGATATTAAGCTCTAGTCTGCCACCAGAGCCACCGCCCCCGCTTTTTTCAGCACGTAACACTTTTCCGAGTACTTCCTGCCCCTTTGGAATTACAACAACACCATTGACTACCAGATCATCTACCATCTCCAAGCGGAACGATGCCCCTGATTTTACCTTCTTCGAGTGAAGTGTATCGAGCAATTTAAGCATAACGACCGTATCTTTCGGAATATAGAGATTGCCTTTCTTTACACCGTTTTTGGCATACACAGGCTGTGCTACCTGTTCCTGTTCTTGCAACTTACGTTCATTCATAATAGCTGCAACTTTATCTTTCATTGTCGGTTTCTGTTCAACAACCTCTTGATCTGTGATCCCACAGACGCACTTCATGTAATCGCACGAGCACAAAACTACCTTCTCTTTTCTTCCCTTTTCTGCTACCTGCTTAGGCTCTTCCGTAGGCAAAGCCGTTGCCGTTATCGCAACAGAAGGGTCATGCTCTTCCGCATATACATCCGATGTGATACCCACAGTCGTTGCCAACGCGATCGCTACGGCACAACCCAGTATTTTCGTTTTTTTCAATCTGACCACCCCCATACAAACAGTATGTATTGTTATCATTATACCATGCTCACTATCGTCCCACAAGACAAATGTATATTACCATCACATCTATCCTCGTTTCCGTAAATCATTTCATTAAAAATCGCACACGCCCAAAATCCGACTTTTTTAAAAAACAAACACCTTGACACGTGGTATAATGTTGTAAGACGGAAATACACGCGCAATCCCGCAGAGATTATCTGTATCCACCCACACGCCAATGCCGTCTTCCCCAACCAAACATCAAACAGAAAGGAGGGCAACCATGAGTGAAGACACCATCCGTCGATTATTCGCCAAAGTCGATATCATCAGCGAACGACTGGCACGTCTTGACACACGCATAGAAGAGCGTGACAGGCGGTGCCGAGATTATTCGCACACCATCGACGACCTCACCAAGCGCACACACGACCTCGAGCTGGCAGGCAGTCATCAGGGCGGTGCGCGACATTTCTTCGTATGGCTCATCGCCACAGCCATTGCCCTATACGGTGTACTCAAATGACCTTTGCCAAACTCGACATCATCGACCTCGTCGTCATCACCGTTCTCGGCGGTGCGCTCATCATGGCTATCATACATAAGATGAATGAGCTTGCCATGTCGATCGCCTCAGGCATGATCGGCTACATCGGAGCGGCGAATCGCACCGACACACGAACAAAGGAGGAATGACCATGAAAATATGTATCAACGGCGGCCACCATCCGACGCGCGACTCGGGCGCTGTCGGTTCTCGCATCACCGAAGCGGCCTACACCGCCCGCATGATGGCATCTGTCGCCGACTATCTCACAAAAGCAGGCTGCACCGTCCTCACCGTGCAGGAAAAAGACCTTGCCGACATCTGCCGTGCCGCCAACGAATGGGACGCAGATCTCTTCGTTTCTATCCATTGCAACGCCGCCAACAAACGCGCACGCGGAACAGAAACATTCGCCTACTACGGCTCTAAAGAAGGCAAACACCTCGCCTCCTGTATCCAAGATCAGCTCATCGGCGCCATCGACACCACCGACCGCGGCGTCAAAGAAGCAGGCTTCTACGTCCTCAAATATACCAACGCGCCTGCCGCACTCGTCGAGATCGCCTTCATCGACAACAAAGACGACGAAACACTTCTCCTCGAACACCAAGACGACATCGCACGCGCCATCGCACGCGGTGTAACGGACTATGCAGTAAGCAAAAAGTAAGCAGTGAGCAATAAAAAGAGAGCTATTCACT
>JAFSAX010000049.1 GCA_017442105.1 Selenomonadales bacterium
TATTGCCAAGCAGATAAAACGATCGTTCTTCTCTTGACTGAAACGATCATGGACGACGATAACGACGAATATCGTGCCAACATCAGAATGCGTGCTTTCGCCGTAACACCGAACAAGATTTTGACTCATGTTCAAACAAGCCGTGACGATCATTCTCGCGCGAGCAACCTCAGAGCGAAAAAAGGAGCTTTCGATGCAGCTCTTGACGATATCTTAACAGAGATCGCCCCGTCAAAAGAAAAGAAATAAAACGACAATATCCGCTTACCGTTTTCGGCAAGCGGATATTTTTTATAGGCATACAAAAAGGCTTACCTTTCGGTAAGCCTTTTAGCATTTTATTTGTTGCGATTCATAGCTGCTTCTGCTGCTGCCGTGAATACTACGTCAGTCGAGGAGTTAAGACCCGTTTCACAGGAGTCTTGGATCACACCGATGATGAAACCGATACCAACGACCTGCATTGCGATGTCGTTCGGGATACCGAAGAGTGCGCAGTTAAGCGGGATCAAGAGGAGCGAACCGCCTGCTACACCGGAAGCACCGCAAGCCGACAATGCGGATACGAAGCAAAGGATAACTTTAAGAGCGAACGGAACTTCGATACCGAGCGTATTAACGCAAGCGAGCGTCATAACAGCGATCGTGATCGCAGCACCTGCCATGTTGATCGTTGCGCCGAGCGGGATCGATACGGAGTAATTGTTTTTATCAAGACCAAGCTCTTCGCAAAGACGCATGTTAACAGGAATGTTAGCTGCGGAGCTGCGCGTAAAGAATGCCGGAATGAAGGATTCTTTGAGGCATTTGAATACGAGCGGGAACGGATTTTTGCCCGTCTGCGTGAATACGATGATCGGATTCACAACGAGTGCAACGAATGCCATGCAGCCAACCAATACAACGAGGAGTTTACCGTATTCAACGAATACTTCCGGACCGTTTTCAGTAACCGTCGTGAATACCAAGCCCATGATACCGAACGGAGCGCAGTTGATGACCCAACGAACAGCCTGCGATACAGCGTCGGAAACGTGCATCATGAAATTTTTCGTCGTGTCATTTGCTTTTCTAAGACCAAGACCGAAAATGATAGCCCAAGTCAAGATACCGAGGTAGTTCGCGTTCACGATGGAACCGACCGGGTTAGCAACGAGATTCATAAGGAGCGTTTTGAATACGTCCGTAATATCACTTGCTACGTTGAAGCCTTCTACCGCAGCTACTGCGCCGAGCGGGAGCGTGAGCGGAGTCATTTCGCAAGCGAGTACTGCAAGAAGCGACGCGGAGATCGTACCGATGAAATAGAGAACAACGATACGGCTCATCGTTTTGCCGCCGCCTTTTTTTGCATTGGCAACGGATGCAAGTACCAATACGAATACCAATACCGGTGCGATCGCTTTCAATGCACCTACGAAAAGGGAACCGAAAATGCCGATACCGGTTGCACTCGGGAATGCGATACCAAGAATAGTACCGACGATGAGACCAACGATAATGCGTTGAACTAAGCTCAACTTACTAAACATTTTTTCACATCTTCTTTCTTTATGTAATTTTGTATTTGCAACTGCTTATTCTGCACGTCTTAGAAGTGCCACACTTTCGACATGGCTCGTCTGCGGAAACATATCGACAGGCTGAACTTCTTCGGCACGATAGCCAAGCTCATTTAGCACAGCGATATCTCTGGCAAGAGAAGCAGGATTGCACGAAACGTATACGATACGTTCGGGGTTCATGCGGGCAAATGTTTCGAGAACGATCGGGTCACATCCGCTGCGCGGCGGATCGACGACGACGACATCGGCACGAACACCTTGTTCATAGAGCCGTGGCATGACTTCAACTGCATCACCGACGAGAAATTCCGCATTGGTGATACGGTTAGTTTCTGCATTTTTCTTCGCATCGCGAATGGCAGGTGCCACGATCTCTATCCCATATACTTTTTTTGCTTTTTGCGCCAAAAAGAGCGAGATCGTACCTGTACCGCAGTACGCATCAATGACCGTTTCATTTCCGTTTAAGTCCGCATATGCTAAAGCCTTTTGATAAAGAACGTCGGCTTGCGCCGTATGTACCTGGAAGAACGACTGTGCCGATATATCGAACATAAGCTTGCCAATACCGTCCTGTATCGTCTTCTGTCCCCATAGACAGTGTGTTTCCTGTCCCAAGATGACGTTGGTACGTTTCGGATTGATATTGTGCATGATACTGACGAGTGCAGGCACTTCACCCCGAAGACGAGCGACAAACTCCTCTGCCTTCGGAAGCGTCTTCGTTTTTGTCACGATGACTGCCATTGCTTGTCCGCCCGCACCGACGCGACCGATGATGTGGCGTACCACACCGCGATCGTCTTTTTCGCGATATGCGGGGATCTTCATCTCTGTCAATATCTTCGATGCCGCCTGTACGATATGATTGTTCGCGTCCATCTGAATATGACAATTTTCTGTCGCGATGATATCATGCGATCCTTTCGCATAACAACCGATGATCGTTCTGCCCTTCTTCTCCCCGACAGGGAACTGCATCTTGTTGCGATACAGCCACGGCGACGATGCACCGAGCGTCGGATGAACGGTAAGCGCAGTCTGCTTGCCAATACGCTGAAGCGCATCAACGACTTGCTGACGTTTGGCGATCAGCTGACCATCGTATGAAAGATGCTGAAGCTGACAGCCTCCGCACGTTTCATAGATAGGGCATATCGGCTCTACACGCTCTTCAGACGGAGCGATCACTCGGACGAGCGAACCCACCGCATAATTCTTCTTCACGAGCGTGATCTTTGCCAATACGACTTCGCCGACGAGTGCACCGGGAACAAAAACCGTAAAATCATCTTTACTCCCTACTCCTTCGCCACTATGTCCCAAACTGCGAATCGCGATCTCATATTGCTGATGTAACGTAACAGGACATTCTCGTTTCACAAGCGTTCTCCTTTTATGATCTTTATCAGGCTTTGTTATATAAGACAAACAGGGAGAAAGCCTCCCTATCTGCTTATTACGACAACATTTTCGCCAAGAGCTCGTTTACCATACCCGGGTTTGCTTTACCTTTGCTCTGGCGCATAACTTGACCGACCAAGAAGCCGATCGATTTTTTATTACCGTTTTTATAATCTTCGACCGGTTTCGGGTTATCAGCGATAACACGTTCTACGATCGCTTCGATCTCTTTTGTATCAGTGATCTGAACGAGACCTTTTTCTTCTACGATCTTCGCAGGATCGTCACCCGTTTTCCACATTTCTTCGAATACGGTTTTCGCGATCTTCGACGAGATCGTACCTTTGCCAATAAGCTTGATAAGGTCTGCCAACTGGCTTGCCTTAATGAGCATATCAGCAAGCGTTTTGCCTTCGTAGTTGAGATGCTTCGATACGTCACCCATGAGCCAGTTAGCCGCGAGTTTCGCATCGGCACCGGCCTGACATACTGCGTCGAAGTAGTCAGCCATCGCACGTGTTGCGGTGATAACACCTGCATCATATGCAGAAAGACCACATTCTTCTGTCAAGCGTTTGCGGCGCGCATCGGGAAGTTCGGGAAGCGATGCACGAATTTCTTCGATGCGTTCTTCGCTCGTTACGATCGGCACAAGGTCAGGCTCGGGGAAGTAGCGGTAATCGTGCGCTTGCTCTTTGCTGCGCATCGAGAGCGTGATACCTTTTGCTTCATCCCAAGTTCTCGTTTCCTGAATGATCTTGCCGCCTTCGTCGAGGATATCGGCTTGACGTTCGATCTCATATTCAAGAGCACGCTGAACCGTTTTGAACGAGTTAAGGTTTTTCATCTCAACTTTCGTACCGAATTTTTCTGCGCCCCATTCACGAAGCGATACGTTGACGTCGCAACGAAGACTGCCTTCTTCCATTTTGCAGTCGGATACTTCAACGTATTCGAGAATGCTCTTCATTTTCTCGAGGTATGCAACTGCTTCTTCAGGCGAGCGCATATCCGGTTCGGATACGATCTCGAGAAGCGGTACGCCTGTACGATTGTAGTCTACGTTCGAGTAGTCGGACGACGTGATCGTCGAGCCCGAGTGAACGAGTTTACCTGCGTCTTCTTCCATGTGTGCACGCGTGATACCGATGCGTTTCGTTTCACCGTTCACTTCAATAAAGAGATGACCGTGTTCAGCGATCGGAAGATCGAGTTGCGATGTCTGGAAGTTTTTCGGCAAGTCGGGATAGTAGTAGTTTTTACGGTCGAATTTGCTGAATTTCGAGATCTGACAATTGAGTGCAAGACCTGCTTTGATGCCGAATTCGACAACTTTTTCATTCAATACGGGAAGTACGCCCGGAAGACCAAGACATACAGGGCATACGTTCGTATTCTGCGGAGAGCCGAACGTCGTTGCACAACCGCAGAAGATCTTCGTATTCGTTTTCAGCTCGCTGTGTACTTCAAGACCGATAATTACTTCGTATTTCATTCGTTACCCTCCCCAACAGGTGCGACCTGGTTTGCATACGCATGATTCTGTTCAAACGTATAAGCCGCACGAATCAGTGTGTCTTCCGCAAGCGGTTTGCCGATCATCTGAAGACCGATCGGAAGTTTGCCCGCGAAACCGCACGGGACGGAGATAGCCGGTACGCCTGCCAAGTTGACAGGGATCGTGCAAACGTCCTGCAAGTACATTGCGATCGGATCAGCGATCATACCGCCGATCTTGAAGGCAGTCGTCGGTGCCGTCGGTGTAACGAGGATATCGACTTTTTCGAACGCACGTTCGAAGTCTTGTTTTACGAGCGTACGGATCTTGAGCGATTTCAAATAGTATGCATCGTAGTAGCCTGCGCTCAGCGCATACGTACCGAGCATGATGCGGCGTTTGACTTCGGGGCCGAACGCTTCACTGCGCGTTTTTTTGTACATGTCGACGATGTCCGTACCGTCTGCACGATAACCGAAGCTGACACCGTCATAACGTGCCAAGTTGGAGCTTGCTTCTGCCGGTGCTACGAGGTAGTAAGCCGACACAGCATACTGTGTATGAGGCATCGAAACTTCGACGATCTCTGCGCCGAGTGCTTCGAGCTCTTTTACTGCCGAACGGATAGATGCTTCGACTTCGGCATCCATACCTTCAACGAAGTATTCTTTCGGCAAACCGATCTTAAGACCTTTGATATCACATACGAGCGATTTCGTATAATCGGGTACGTCTGCGTTGATCGACGTGGAATCGCGATGATCGTAACCGCAAATCGCGTTCATAACGTGTGCGCAGTCTGTTACGTCACGAGTGATAGGACCGATCTGATCGAGCGACGATGCGAACGCAACAAGACCGTAGCGCGATACACGACCGTAGGTCGGTTTCATACCGACGACACCACAGAACGATGCCGGCTGACGGATCGATCCGCCCGTATCGGAGCCGAGTGCCCAAATCGCTTCACCTGCTGCAACTGCCGCCGCACTACCGCCGCTGGAACCGCCCGGTACTGCCGTCAAGTCCCACGGATTGCGCGTAACGTGGAACGCAGAGTTCTCTGTCGAACCACCCATAGCGAATTCGTCCATGTTTACTTTACCAAGCATAACAGGGCTGACTTCCTGCAACTTTTCCATAACAGTCGCATCGTAAGGCGGAACGAAGTTCGCAAGCATTTTCGACGAACAAGTCGTTTTGATGCCTTTCGTGCAGATATTATCTTTGATAGCGGCAGGGATACCTGCCAAGAACGGCACTGCTTCGCCGTTTGCAATACGTGCATCGACAGCCTGTGCCTGTGCCAGAGCCAGCTCACGCGTCTCGGTCACATATGCTTGTACACTATTTTCTACCGCATCCATGCGCGCCAACAAGTCGTTCGTCAATTCAACAGAAGAGATCTGTTTTGCTCTGAGCAACTCATTAAGTTCATGGGCTGTTTTCTGATATAAGCTCACGCGTTTTGCCTCCCTTATCCTTCAATTACTTTCGGTACTTTGAAATAACCGTCTTCCTGTTCGGGCGCATTCGAAAGTGCCAATTCGCGATCAAGCGAAGGACGGACTTCGTCTTTGCGCAGAACATTTTGAAGCGGCAATACGTGTGCAGTCGGCTGAATACCTTCTACATCAACTTGATTCAATACGTCTGCATACGCCAAAAAGGAGTTGAAATGTTCGGTGTACTTATCAAGCTCTTCTTCAGGAAAACTAAGACGCGCCAACTGTGCAACGCGTTCTACTTCCGCACGCGTAATTTTCATATTGTCACCATCCATCTTTCAAAATCTAAAAACGTAAATAACTTATATATTATACCATGTTTATCCGTAACTCGCACCCTATTTTTCAGCAAAAAGCGCAAGAAATTCCGCTTCATTCAGCACTGTAATGCCGAGCGACTGTGCTTTTGTCAATTTACTTCCCGCTTCGCGACCCGCAACGACATAGCTCGTCTTTTTACTGACGGAAGATGTCACTTTACCGCCGACAGCTTCGATCATCGCACCTGCTTCACTTCTCGTCAGCGTGTCAAGCGTGCCTGTCAAGACGAATGTCATACCCGCCAGTGTCGTCGCCGTCCGTTCTGCCTTTTCTTCCGTCATCTTGACGCCGTACATATCGAGTCGTTTTACAAGACGCAGATTGTCTTCATCGGAGAAGTAGGCAATGATGCTTTCGGCGATCTTCTGCCCGATATCGTCGAGCGCGACAATTGCTTCGTAATCGGCTTCGATGAGAGCTTCCATCGAACCGAAATGCTCTGCCAATACAGCTGCGGCTTTGACACCGACATGGCGAATACCGAGCGCAAAGAGCAGTCTGGCAAGACCTGCCTCTTTACTCGTTTCTATCGCTTTCAGGATATTATCTGCCGACTTCTCACCCACACGATCGAGCGTGAGAAGTTCTTCTTTCGTTAACGTATAGAGGTCTGCCACATCGCGTACCAGTCCGCTTGCTACCATCGAGGTCAAGACAGACGGGCCGATGCCATCCATGTTCATGGCACCGCGCGACACGAAATGAAACAACCCTTCTCGTCCGCGTGCAGGGCATTGCGGATTGGTACATTTGCGGGCGGCTTCCGATTCATATCGCTCGGCAGGTGCTCCGCACTCGGGGCAAACAGTCGGCATGACATAGACCTCTTCCGCACCCGTACGTTTTTCTGTCAGTGTACGTACGACTTCGGGAATGATCTCGCCTGCTTTGTGCACGATAACTGTATCACCGATACGGATATCTTTCATTTTGATATAGTCTTCGTTATGAAGCGTCGCACGGCTTACCGTCGTGCCCGCAAGCTGTACGGGGCGAAGCGCCGCTGTCGGTGTCAAGACGCCTGTTCTTCCGACGCTGATGACGATATCTTCTACGACCGTTTCCGCTTCTTCGGCAGGGAACTTATACGCCGTAGCCCACCGCGGGTCTTTCGCTGTTTCACCAAGACGAGCGCGGTCGGCAAGGTTGTCCACCTTGATAACGATGCCGTCTATCGCATAATCGAGCGCATCTCGTTTATCCTGCCAACTGACCGCATAGTCAAACAGCTTGTCAATGTTATCGAACGATTCATGGACAGGGCTTGTCTTGAATCCGAGTTTTGTCAAGTATGCAAGCATTTCCTGATGTGACTTGAGTTCTACACCTTCTGTTACACCGACGGCATACCAAATGGCATCGAGCGAACGCTCTGCCGTAATGCGCGGATCGAGCTGCCGAAGCGAGCCTGCCGCCGCGTTGCGCGGATTGGCAAAGAGCTGTTCGCCTTCTGCTTCGCGTTTCCTATTGAGCGCATGGAACGCATCTTTCGGCATGTAGACTTCGCCGCGCACTTCCAAGACAGTCGGGATATCGACCTCGTTCGAACGAAGCACGAGCGGCACCGAGCGGATCGTCTTGATATTCGTCGTGACATCTTCCCCTTCGCGACCGTCGCCACGCGTCACACCACTGATAAGAACACCGTTTTCATACGTGAGATTCATCGCCAATCCGTCTATCTTGTGTTCCACGACATACGTGACAGGCGCATCTGTGCCAAGTCCGCTTCGCACACGCTTATCGAATGCAGTAAGTTCTCCTTTGGAAAAGACGTTACCAAGACTGCGCATCGGTGTACGATGTACCACACGGTCAAACCCTTCGAGCGGAGCTCCGCCGACGCGCTGCGATGGCGAGGTAGCCGTCACAAGCGAAGGATACTCTGCTTCCCATGCGATGAGTTCTCGCATCAGCGCATCGTACTGTGCATCGCTGACAGTCGGCGCATCCATCACATAATACGCATATTCGTGTTGTGCAATGATCGCACGAAGTTCTTCTATTTTTTGTTTGGCTTTATTTTCATCCATCATAGACCTCCTCCTATGCACGTTTCAGCGGTGCATATTTTGCTAAGAGAAGTTTGATTCCTTGTCCGGGGAAAGCGACTTTGAGTTCTTGGTCGCCGACCTCACCTTTGGCCGCAACGATCGTTCCGATGCCCCATTTTTCATGCTCAACCTTATTACCGACACGCCATTCGACCGCACTACTGTTCGCACCTACAGTACCCATCGGTTTCGTTTTCGCCTTCGGCATGAGATTGCTTCCGCGCGGCTGCGAAGACATCATCTTCGATGCACTCGTTTCTCGAATCTCATATTTGTTCACCGACTTGCTGACAGCCTTCTGTAAGAGATTCTGCGGGATCTCTGTGAGGAAACGCGACGGCGGATAGCTGACCGTGCGACCGAAGAGAAGGCGCATCTTCGCATTCGTCACGTACAATTTGCGACGCGCACGTGTGATGCCGACATAGCAGATACGTCGTTCTTCTTCAATCTCTGCCTCATCTGCCAATGTTCTTGCATGTGGGAAGATACCCTCCTCCATCCCTGCAAGAAATACAATAGGATACTCCAGTCCCTTCGCTGTATGAAGTGTCATCAACGTGACCTTGTTCACATCGTCAGTATCTGCTTCATCGACATCGGATACAAGTGCAACATGACTGAGGAAGTTTTCGAGATTTTCTTCCATCTCCCACGCCGCAAAATCTTTGGCAACACTCTTGAACTCCTGCAAATTCTCAATACGAGCTTCACCCTGCGGTGTCTTGTCTTTTTCAAGTTCTGCAAGATAACCCGATTCTTCGATGACCTTGCCGATAAGCTGTTCGATCGAGATCATGCTCTGCTCATTCATCCAACAGAATATGAGTTCCGCCAATCGTTCAAGTTCCGCCCGCACCTTCTTCGTCAGACCTTCTACCATATCATGGTTTGCAATGGCATCAAAGAGCGTCATCTCATTCGCCTCAGCATATGCTTCGAGCTTCGCAATGGAAGCATCACCGATCCCGCGTTTCGGTACATTGATGATACGCATCAAGCTGACAGCATCCTGCGGATTATATATTACCCTCAGATACGCAAGAACATCTTTGATCTCTTTGCGTTCATAGAATTTGAGTCCACCGACCATCGTATACGGAATGCCTGTGCGCATCAGACCTTCTTCAAGCGCACGCGACTGTGCATTCGTGCGGTAAAGAATAGCGATATCGCCATACTTCGCATGATAGAGCGTCTTGCATTCCAAGATGCGATCGGCAATATACTGCGCTTCTTCGCGCTCGTTATATCCTGTGAAATAAGTAATCGCCTCACCCGTTGCATTTTCTGTCCACAGCTTCTTCGGCTTACGATTACTGTTATGCTCAATGACAGCATTCGCCGATGCAAGGATGTTTTTTGTCGAGCGATAATTCTGCTCGAGCTTGATAACGACGGCTTCGGGATAATCCTTTTCAAAGTCTAAGATATTACGGATATCCGCACCGCGCCAACCGTAGATGCTCTGATCGATATCACCGACGACACAGAGATTGCGCGAAGCCCCCGACAACAGATGTGCCAAGAGATACTGCGCTCTGTTCGTATCCTGATACTCGTCGATCAATACATAGTGGAATTTTTCTTGATATTTCTCTCGCACTTCTTCATTCGTCGACAAGATATGCACGGCAAAAAGCAAAAGATCGTCAAAATCGAGCGCATTGTTGTTGCGCAGTTTCGCCTCATACAGAGCGAATACTTCGCCGACCTTCTTATCAAAGAACGTGCTTGCCTGTTGCTGGAATGTACGCGAGTCGATAAGTGCATTTTTCGCATTCGAGATGACTGCCTGGATCGTAGACGGCTGATACTGCTTTTCGTCAAGGTTCAATTCTTTGAGGCAAGAACGTACGACCGTCTTACAGTCCGTCGTATCGTAAATGACAAAGTTCGTCTGATATCCCGGAATATGTTCGATCTCCATGCGCAAAAACCGCGCACAGAACGAGTGGAACGTACTGAGCCAGATATCTTTTGCCTGCGGTCCGATGAGCTTTTCGACACGTTCCTTCATCTCGGCCGCCGCTTTATTCGTAAAGGTGATCGCCAGAATATTCCACGGGCGAACACCGTGATAGAGCAAATTTGCAATACGGCACGTCAAGACTTTCGTCTTGCCCGAGCCTGCTCCTGCTACAACGAGAAGCGGTCCGTCCAAGGTTTCTACCGCCCGCCGCTGCTGTTCGTTTAATCCATCCAATATTTCATTCATATCGTTTTGCGTTCCCCTTTATCCAATACTAGAAAATAATAATATTCGGCGAAGCCTACTTCTTTTCCTGTTCCTTCGCGCTGTTTCAACCACCTTTACGGCAAAATTCTCTGTTTTAATTTCAGCCAATCGAACGGTGCTTCTTCACGTTCCGCCATTGATGAATATTTTTCTCGATAAGCACGTTTGTGTCGCACGATATGCCTCAGCAATCTTATGAGCCGTTCGATATCCTCCTCTGTATTACAAAACGAAAGACTGACACGCACCAGCCCGGGGAGCGATACCTCTCGATGCTTGCGATAATAGTCCACCTCATCTTCACTCAGCCCCAACAGCCTAACGACATACGGATGCGCACAGAACATCCCGCTTCTTACTGCGATACCATCCTCATACGACAAGATACGACTGACCATGCGATGGTCTATCCCGTCGAGAGCAAATGATACAAGGCTGACACTATCATCCTCGCCGCCATACAGCTGAATCCCATCGATACCTTTCAATTCCCGCACCAGACTGCGCAGGAGATGTCGTTCCCACTTCGCAAGTTCAGCCCGCCCGACTTCTTCGAGGATACGAATAGCCTCCGTCCATGCCGTAACACCTATCACATTCGGCGTTCCCGCCTCATCCTTATACGGTGATTCATTCCAATCGAGTGAAGTATGTGTCACAAATCGTGCCACACCGCCTCCGACAAGAAACGGTCTTGCCTCTGCCAACACATCCTGCCTGCCGATCAGCGCACCACAACCAAACGGCGCGTACATCTTATGTGCCGAAAACGCAAGAAAGTCAACCGCTTCTTCCGATGACCGCCCCATCATATCAACACGTATATGCGGCGTTATCTGCGCTCCGTCAACGACCAACATCGCACCATGACGATGCGCGATACGTGCCATCTTGCCGAGCGGATTCGTATATCCTGTCACATTCGATGCGCCTGTCACGCAGACGACCTTCACCCGCCCGCCGTATCGCATAAGCATCGCCTCCAGCGTATCGCATGACAATCTGCCCTTCTCATCAACAGGAACGACATCCACCTGCCCAACCACACGCCACGGCAAATAGTTTGCCAGATGCTCCATCTCCGTAACCAAGATAACATCATGTTCTCTGTCCAAACGCGCTCCAAAGATATGCGCCAGCAGATTGAGCGATTCCGTCGTATGCTTCGTATAGATAAGCGTATATGTCTTCGTATCGGCACCGACAAAGCGCATCAACTGTGCACGCCCTCGTTCATACACATCGGACGATACCATCGACTTATATCCAAGTCCTCGATGAACAGAAGAATACACCTCCGAAAAATGAAAAATCCGCTCCATGACACCATGAAGCGGAGAAGTCGTTGCCGCATGGTCGAAATTGACTACAGCAACGCGTTTCCCACCGATCGGCGGCACGAAGCAGTCTGTGCCGACGACGAGCTTTTTCCAATCATTTTGATATCCCATATTAGCCCTCTCCTTGA
>JAFSAX010000050.1 GCA_017442105.1 Selenomonadales bacterium
TTTAATAAAATTGTTATGCTGACCGCATCGGCATCAGTGCAAAAAATATTACATTATAGAGAAAAAAACTGCTTGACAAACACGGCTGAATCTAATAAAATAATCGTGTTGCACCGATGTGCATAAACTACATAGCTTCTTTTGGAAAGCACAATGGAGAGATGTCCGAGTGGTTGAAGGAGCACGCCTGGAAAGCGTGTGTACGGGAAACTGTACCGCGGGTTCGAATCCCGCTCTCTCCGCCATTTTTTTATCCAAAATCATCGATTGTAAGATTGAGCGGTGGGAGATGGGTCTCGCGCAAAGGGGACCCGTGAACCTCGTCAGGTCCGGAAGGAAGCAGCGATAAGCGGTCATCTTCTTGTGCCGCGAGGGTGCCTGTTTCTCACCGTTCAATGTTACAATCGACAGCAAGGCAGCCCAAGCGGCTGTCTTTTTTTATCCTTATATAAAGGAAAACGAATCATATCTATAGAAGTTAAACAGAATGAAAGGAGCGATAACTCATGGCATATGTTGCACTGTATCGCAAATGGCGCCCGCAAAACTTCGACAGCGTCATCGGACAACCGCATATCGTACGCACCCTCACAAACGCGATCGAAAAAAACAAAGTCGCACACGCATACCTCTTCTCCGGCCCGCGCGGTACAGGCAAGACCAGCACAGCCAAGATACTCGCCCGCGCGCTCAACTGCCATCACGGCCCCACCACAGACCCCTGCGGTACATGCGACGCCTGCCGCAAGATCACCGAAGGCTCCTCCATGGACGTCCTCGAGATCGACGCAGCCTCCAACCGCGGCATCGACGAAATACGCTCGCTCCGCGACACCGTCGGATTTCTCCCCGTAGACGGCAGATACAAAGTATACATCATCGACGAAGTGCATATGCTCACCACCGAAGCCTTCAACGCGCTCCTCAAAACGCTCGAAGAACCGCCCGAGCATATCATCTTCATCCTTGCCACCACCGAACCTCACAAAATACCCGCCACCATCCACTCGCGCTGCCAGCGATACGACTTCCGCAGAATATCCGCATCAGACATCGAAATGCGCCTTTCTGACATCGTAGAGCGCATGAAACTCAGCGTAGAACAAGACGCCCTCAAACTCATCGCAACCGCCGCAGAAGGCGGAATGCGCGACGCCCTCAGCCTGCTCGACCAATGCCTCACCGTCGGCGACGGCACCATCACCGCAGACGACGTCCTCGGCCTTCTCGGAATGGTCGGCCACACATGGACGAGCCGCCTCGCTCAAACCATCGCCCAAAAAGACGGCAGACAGACACTCCTTGCCTTCAGCGAACTCATCGCAAACGGCAAAGACCCAAGACAAACACTCATCGAACTCGCCGAACACATGAGAAACCTCCTCCTCGCACAAGTCGCACCCGACGCCGTAGACACCGCCTGCGACCGTGAGACCCTCATAAAAGAAGCACGCATGATCGAAGCAGACGACCTTACGCGCATGATAAAAAGACTATACGAAGGAGCCCAAGAAAGCAAATACACCTCCGATGCACGCATCAGCGCAGAAGTCACACTCCTCGACCTCTGCGCACGCCAATACAGCGGAACCGAGATCGACCGCCTCATCGCACGCATCGCCGACCTCGAAGACAAAATCGAAAGCGGCAGCTTCACCGTCAGCGCACCGACCGCAAGCACCATAACAGTCCCAAGCGCACCTAGCGCACCTATGCCGGCCGTCGCGCCCGCACAGCCAAGCGCACAAATACCACCTTCGCAAAACACACCTGCGCATAGGGCAGAGCTTACAGAACAGTCGAGTACACCCCCGCAAGAAGCGCAGCCTGCCGTACAGCCGACCGCACAGCAGCGACCTGCCGTGCGCACCACAACCTACCGCGCACCCATGCCCCCAAGCCGTGCGCCCGAAGTACCTGCGCCCCCGACCAAACGCTCCGACCCGCCCACACCCAACGCAGACCACGCGAGCATCATGAAAAAAGCACTCGAGATCTTGGGTGCCGAAGGCAAAAAAGCCGTCGTCGCCTGCGTCAAAACAGCGCAGATACAAACCATCACCGACACAGCCGTCGTCCTTACTGCTGAACGCGAATTCGTCAAAAACTACGTCGAAGGCACCTACCGAACCATCCTCGAAAACACCTTCGCACGCATCCTCGGCCGCCAAATCCGCATCTCTTGCACCTGCGGCGCAGCCAAGCCCCAAGAAAAAGACAACCCCTACGCCAAATATCCGCGCGCCGTCCAAGAAGGCATCAAAATGTTCGGCGACAACATCACCGTCATAAAAAACTGACAAAACCCTCGCCAGAACAGCGTAATTCTGGTATGATAAATAAGAACCGCAAAAACAACGACATACACATAAATTAGGAGGAATCACAAATGTACGGAAACATGGGAAACATGCAAGCCATGATGAAAAAAGTTCAAAAAATGCAAGCTGAAATGGTCAAAATGCAAAACGAGATCAAAAAACGCACCATCGAAGTAAGCGCAGGCGGCGGCGCCGTCAAAATCGTCATCAACGGCGAAAAACAGATCCAATCCATCAACTTCAACCGCGACATGATCGACGCAGAAGACCTCGAAATGCTCGAAGACCTCGTAGCAGCAGCCGTCAACGAAGCCATCCACAAAGTAGACGACATGACCGCAAAAGAAATGGCTAAGATCACAGGCGGTATGGGACTTCCCCCGGGACTCTTCTAAGACATGGCAAAAATAGCACCACTCGCGCGCCTCATCGAACAACTCCGAGCACTCCCCGGAATCGGGACAAAATCGGCACAACGGCTCGCGTATCACATACTCGACATGGACGACGCGCAAATAAAAGCACTCACACGCGCCATGCTCGACGCCAAAACACAGATACACTACTGCTCCGAATGCTACAACCTCACCGACACAGACCCCTGTCGCATCTGCGCATCAGGCGCGCGCGACCAAGCACTCCTCTGCGTCGTAGAACAACCCAGAGATGCCGAAGCCATGGAACGCACACGCGACTTCAAAGGACGCTACCACGTCCTCCACGGCGCACTCAGCCCACTCGAAGGCATCGGACCTGCAGACATCAAAATAAAAGAACTCCTAGAAAGACTCAAAACCACAGAAGTACGCGAGATCATCATGGCAACCGACCCCGACGTCGAAGGCGAAGCCACCGCCATGTATCTCGCCAAACTCCTAAAACCACTCGGCATCAAGATCACCCGCATCGCCCACGGCCTCCCCGTAGGCAGCGACCTCGAATACGCCGACGAGATCACACTCGCCAAAGCACTCGAAAACAGACGAGAAATGTAACCAAGAAAAGCTGCCGCGGCAGCTTTTTTTATCATACAAGCGCACATTCTCTCATATACATAGCAAAAACAACAGGAGGACAACATGAACATCGACCTTTCCCTCATCGGAACCTACGCCATAGGCATCATCACACTCATCATCGTCGCCAAACTCATCCTAGCCCCCTTCAAA
>JAFSAX010000051.1 GCA_017442105.1 Selenomonadales bacterium
CCGCACGTACAAAATCGTCCGAGCTGTCTAATACAGTATATCCGAAATTCATTTTTGACATTTCGAGCAATACCCGAAGAATTTTACTTCGTGATCGGCGATCTGGAACCCGCAGCGTGCTTCGATCTCTGCCTCGAGCGTTTCGAGCAGGTCATCACTGAACTCCATAACCTCACCGCAGCCATGACAGATCAAATGGTGGTGATGATGACCGTCTGTTGCTTTGGCAAGTTCATAACGACTGCACCCGTCGCCGAATTCGATCTTCTGCAAGATCGCCAGTTCAACGAGCAAGTCAAGCGTGCGGTATACAGTCGCCAGACCGATCTCATATTCTTGGTCGCGCAAGATCTTGTGCACTTCTTCAGCGCTGAAATGTTTATCGTCTTGTTTCAAGAATACTTGCAGCACGATCTGTCTTTGCGGCGTCATTTTGTATTGACGAGCCTGTAATTTCTGTTTCAATTCATCCATGCTTATGTTCATATACGCCACCTTCTTCTTTCCACCAAAAGTGTTTTATTAAAATTCGCACCGTTGCGATCACAGGCAGTGCCAATATCATGCCACCGACACCATACAATTCTCCTGCCAGCAAAAGTCCCGTAATAACGATGACAGGATGCAAATGAATGGACCCTCCCATGATCTTAGGTACGATAATATGATTCTCAACTTGTTGCACGATCAAATAAAATAGTGCTGTCTTGAGCGCGATCATTGGTGTTATGGTAAGTCCAAGCACTATTGCAGGGATCGCCGCCAAGATCGGCCCGATAATAGGGATCGCTTCCGTAACGCCCGCCAGACATGCCAACACGAACGGATACGGTATCTTTAAAAAAAGCAGTCCTCCGAACACCATAGCTCCCACCAATAAGCACACCAATATCTGCCCTTGCAGATAACCGCCGATAGCGCGTGCCACCTCTGTCAAAAGCGTACGCACTTTCTCACGATAACGCTCATCAACGAGCGATAAGACGTTGTCGGCAAGAAGCCGGTAGTCTTTGAGCAGGAAAAATATCAATACAGGAATCACGATGAAATCAATGATTCCCGAAAATATTTCTATCGAAAAAGTTGCCATCTTTTTGGCGAAATCAAGTCCGATCGTCATGCTGTTTTGCAACACATCTTTTATCATGCCTTGCAGTTCTTCACCGTAGAACCGATTATCGTTGACATTCTGCGCCAATGCGACCAAGACTTGCTGCAAGCTCTGCAAGATAGCAGGAATATTCTCCGATAAATGGACGATTTCTTTCACGATCGGCCGTACAATAAAGCCCGCCAGAAGCACTAGTGCGGCAACAGCAATAAGTATCGAGGTTATGATCGCCACACTCTTGCCGTATCCACTCGGACTTGGCCACCAAGAAAATGCAATCAGTCTTACTACCAACGGATGAAGCAAAAAAGCACCCGCCACCGCAATTAAGATCGGTATATAGATCGGTGTTGCCGAAGCGATCATCAGAAGCAATACGGATAATACAATCACACGAAACAAGACATGAGATCGCACTTAGCCGCGCCCTCCTCGTATGTGCTACCTATTAAAAAATAAACGGATTCTGTTCTTTTTCCGTACCGATATCGGTCGCAGGTCCATGTCCCGGATAGACTGCCGTCTTATCGGGAAGCGTAAAGAGCTTTGTCTTGATGCTTTCGTTCAGCTGTCGCATCGAACCGCCCGGGAAATCGGTGCGTCCGACAGACAGATAAAACAGTGTATCTCCGCTGAATACAGAACCTTTGTCCGTATAGAGCGAGATGCCGCCCGGTGTATGTCCCGGTGTTTCAAGCACGGTAAATACGATATCTCCGATGGTGATCGTGTCACCGTCTTTGAGATAACCATCAGCTGCACGAAGCTCGATCGGCCTGCCGATGAAAAGCGATAAGTTCTTTTCGGCAGAAGCAAGCATCGCGCTGTCTTTTTCATGAATATATAATCTCGCATCCACAAGGTTGCGTAAGTCATCGTTCGCAGCAATATGGTCTGCGTGTCCATGCGTATCTACGATCGCCTTTACGCGAAGTTTTTTGGCATGAACATATGATACGATATCCGAAGTATTTCCGCCCGGATCAATGATCATCGCTTCGTTCGTACGCTTGCAAGAAACGATATAACAATTCGTTCCCAATGCGCCGACCTGCATCGTTTTTATCTCCATCATACCCAACCTTTCTGTTTTTATACTATCCTTTTTGCGACGGTATCGCGCGATAGACGCTGTATACGTCTTTCAACCGACGCAGTTTCGTCATGATCGTTTCGATCTGCATATTGTTCGCGATCTCAATTTCCAAGACGATCGTCGCTGTATTGTTTTTATGCGTTCGTGCATTGATAGAAGTAATATTGATCTTCATCTCGGACGGTACCATCATCACTTCTGCCATAAGGCCTGCACGGTTACTGCAATTGATCTCGACTGTAACCTTGTAGAGCGTATCGGTCATGATATCCCAACCGACATCGACCATACGTTCGTATTCGTTCGTATCGAGCTTGATATTCGGACAGTCCGCCCGATGTACCGATACCCCACGACCACGCGTGATATATCCGACGATCATATCGCCGGGGATCGGGTTGCAGCATTTTGCCAGACGAACCATAAAGCCCGTTTCGCCTTCGACAAGTACGCCATGGCTCGATTTACTGCTTGATTTCGTATTCGACGGTTTTAAAGATGCAAGCATCTGCGACACATCAGGCGGCGTTTCCAAGCGGATCTCTTTTTTATAGATCTCCAAAAGTTTACTGATGATGCCTTTTGCCGTCATCCCACCGAATCCGACAGTTGCCAACACATCGTCTGCCGTACCTGCCGCTAATTTTTGCGCAACTTTCGTCAGACGATCGTTTTTCGTCAACGTCTTGAATTCGTAACCGAGTTTTTTGCTCTCTTTTTCTAACAGTTCTTTACCTTTGATGATATTTTCTTCGCGGCGTTCTTTTTTGAACCACGAGCGAATCTTATTTCGTGTTTCCGAAGCACCGACGATATTGAGCCAGTCACGGCTCGGACCTGCGCTCTGCTTATTCGTAATGATCTCAACGATATCGCCATTGACCAAACGATATTCAAGCGGCACGATCTTGCCGTTGACTTTGGCACCTGCACAGCGATGACCGACATCCGTATGGATACGATACGCAAAGTCAAGAGGTATCGAACCTGCAGGCAATGCGACAACGTCACCGCGCGGTGTAAAGACGAATACTTCATCGGCGAACACATCGAGCTTGACAGCTTCCACGAACTCTTTCGGGTCACGTATCTCCTTCTGCCACTCTATGAGCTGACGAAGCCAGGACATCTTTTCTTCAAGGCCTTTGCCGCTGCCCTTGCCGCCTTCTTTATACTTCCAGTGCGCCGCAATACCATATTCGGAAACGCGATGCATATCATACGTACGTATCTGTATCTCAAGCGGTTGCCCGTGAAAATCAATTACAGTCGTATGGAGCGACTGATACATATTACTTTTCGGTACGGCGATATAGTCCTTGAATCGTTTCGGAATCGGCTTCCATATCGCATGGATCGTACCCAATACAGCATAACAATCGCTAATATTATCAACGAGTACACGAATCGCAGACAAATCGTATATCTCATTGAGCGTCTTGTTCTTCTTCACCATCTTGCGATAAATGCTGAAGAAATGTTTCGGTCTGCCGTGTATCTCGCACTTGATGCCCGCACTTTTGAGCTTATCGCCAAGCACCCCAATAGACTCATCTATAAGAGCCTTGCGTTCTTCTCGTTTTTGCTTAACATCGCGTACCAACTCATAATATTTCTCGGGTTCCATATATCTAAGACACAAGTCTTCCAATTCACACTTGATATTGGATATCCCCAGTCGATTGGCAAGCGGTGCAAAAATATCGAGCGTTTCTTTTGCTACACGCACTTGTTTTTCGGGCTCGACATCTTTGAGCGTACGCATATTGTGAAGCCTGTCCGCCAATTTTATCAAGACAACGCGAATATCCTTCGCCATCGCCAAGAACATCTTACGGAAGCTCTCTACTTGCTGTTCTTCCTTCGACTTGAACTGAAGTCGGCTGAGTTTCGTCACGCCATCGACAAGACTGGCGATCTCGGGACTAAACTCTTTGGCAATATCGTCGAGCGTGATACGTGTATCCTCTGCTACATCGTGCAAAAAAGCCGCGCTGATCGTGATCGCATCAATACGAAGTGTCGTCAATATCTGCGCAACACAAAGAGGATGTGTAATATATTTATCCCCGCTCTGTCTGAGCTGGTCGCCATGTGCAACATCAGCGAACTCATATGCTCTGCGCACCAGATCGACAGGCGCATCAGGCTGATACGCTTGCAGGGCACTGATAACTTCATCAATTGTCGGTATTTTTACAGTATCCATATTGATTACCCCTAAAAATAAAATCCTTACCTTTTATTGTAACAAAAAGTCATCAATAAATCACTAGTAAATGCGTATTCTTCCCAAATAAAAATGAGAATATTATCAAATGAAAGTGAGAATCATCGAATTCTGCGGATAAATAGGCTGATTGATACGCGCAAGCAGTTTTTCTCCCGTTTCCGTCAGAACAGTTTCGCAAAATCCACCGAACGCATCTTGTTCGGCAAGTCCTTCCGAATACGTTACCGATTCTGTCAATTCGCGCTTGCGATTCAGCGTAGGAAGGATCTCTATCTCACGTTTATTCCCTCTCGTATGACGTTTGATCAAAGAAAGTTCTTCAAATATCTTGAGCGCATTCTGCACGCCCGCATCGGAGCTGTATCTGCCCGTAGCAGTTTCCATTTCTTCTGCCAGCTCCGCATTTGAGAGTGACAGGCGATCATCGAGCGCACGTTTTTTCAAGATACTGTACAATACAGCCAACGTTTCCCGATTGGGTGCACGGTCTTTAAGTATCTGCTGATTGAGCCGAGAGTCTTCCGCCCCGAACATCAGATAGATACGACTATTTTTTCCATCGCGACCGCCACGACCGCATTGTTGATTAAACGAAGTAAAGTGAAACGGCATATGATATTGGATAACGTTACGAATGTCGGGAAGGTCTACCCCTTCTCCGAAGGCACTCGTGGCAACGACCGTTTTTAGTTTGCCCTCTTTGAACCAATTTTCTACCGTTACGCGCCATTCGTTTTTCATGCCTGCATGATAAAAGCCTATCTTATCTTCCATCCACGGCAATTTTTTTCGCAGTGCCGAAGCAATGTCGAACGCTTGCTTGCGACTGTTGACGAAGATCAATGTCTTTTCGCCGCGACCGACGATCTCCATCAGTCGTTCATGCTTTTTCTGGCTGTCACGACAGTCAACAAGTTCCAGGTTGCTTCGCACCGTACGGTCAACGAATATCTCGTCGATAAGGAGCGATGTTTGTATTGCACTTGCCACCTCATCCGATGCCGTCGCCGTTACAACAAGCACCTGAGGATCGCCTATCGCTTCGCACAGATGGCGTATCCGACCGTATATCGGTCTGCGTGACGAGCTGATGGCAATATGATGCCCTTCATCGACAACAAGGAACCCTATCTTACGATTCGTTCCCACAAGACTTTCGCTATTCACTTCAAGGAATTCGGGCGTCGTCAATAAGATATCAACACTGCCTTCCCGCAATGCCTCATAGAGCTCGTGTCGTTCCTGTGCATTGATCGTACCGTTACCTTTATAAACACACAACCCCAGTTGTGCCATCTTCTGTTTTAAGCTGTTATATTGATCGTTGACGAGCGCACGAAGCGGATACAAGATGATCGTCATCTCTCGTTTCATCATCGCCAACTTGGCGGCATGTGTCTGAAAGATCGCCGATTTTCCACGTCCCGTTCCCATGATCGCCAAAATATTTTTTCCGTTATCGAGTTCGGTCAATATTCTCTGCTGACTCGTATGATAATCGTACTTACCCAATATTGCTCTGCGAATTGTATCCTGTTCATACGATTGCGTTTCTCGTACAACCATTTCTTGCACAGAGGTCTTGACCATGATGATATTGACACCGTAAGAATGATCACCACCGCCCGTAACAGCGGTAACGATACAACGATAATTCGTTCCCGCATCAATAATCGGTGCAATATCGGCGGCGATCTCTTTTCGGATATGTCCGACATCGCGTCCATCTTGCGTCAAAACACGGATAGCATTCGTATCGTACGGATTATCGGGCTCTCGATGCAAGATAAGTTCTTCCCCAACACGAAGTGTCGGAATTACATCTTGTCTGTTATCAAACGTCACGCCGACTAACTTGGAATAAAAAGACTCTGCATCGGCGATCGACTCTTGTCCGTCATGTTCTTCCGCGTACAGCGCAGTAAACATCTCATCATGGAGAGGATGCATCCGCACATCTGACATTACAAGCTGTACGGTACGTTGTCCGTTCCACTCATTGATATCGGGCTGAAATGCAATATCCACCTTATCGGCAACTCGATACTGTTTTGTCATCTCGGGCATACGCCACCCGATACAGTCAAGCGCACTAGTAAGACACTGCACGCGCATCTTGACAGTCTGCTGATCTTTGCCGATTTTCGTAAGCGACTGTATCGGCATACTTTCACACGCAAACAATGGACGCGGATTCCCCATACCGAACGGTTCCAATATATCAAGAGAATGAACAAACTGCTCATTCACTTCCGTCGGAGCAACGACAGCATCGATCTTCACCTGCGGTCGCCAAATATCATTATCGGCATAAGCTGCCGCATATTCATTCATACGAATACGAAATTCGTCTATTCTGTCGGCTTCCAAAGAAAGTCCTGCCGCCTGCTTATGTCCGCCGAACTTCGTCAAAATATCCTGACCTGCTTTGAGCGCATCTAAGATGTCGAATCCTGCAATACTGCGACAAGACCCCTTGCCCATACCATCTTCCGTTGTGATGACGATCGCAGGACGATAATATCGTTCTACGATGCGCGAAGCAACGATCCCGATGACACCACCATGCCAGCCCTCTCCGCTGACAACGATCACATAGTCATCTGCTAAATTTTTTTCTTCGATAACAGCGATGGCTTCTTCCAGTATCTCTTTTTCGATACGCTGACGTTCTTCATTCTCCGCATTCAGTTCCTCAGCGATCATGCGACATCTGTCATCATCTTCTGTAAGCAGAAGCTCCACTCCGCTCTCGGCTTGACTGAGCCTGCCTGCCGCATTCAACCGTGGTGCTAAGCGAAAACCGACACTGCCTGCCGTTACCTGTGCAGGGTCTACTTGACTGACCTTCATCAGCGCATACATTCCTCGGTTACGACATGTCTTCATCTCTGATAATCCGCGCTGTACAAGCATACGATTTTCTCCGACCAAAGGAACGATATCGGCAACTGTACCAAGTGCGACAAGATCGTAATATCGGTTCAGCGTTTCCCCACGCATCATCTGCCAGAGTGCTTGACACAACTTAAAAGCCACCCCAACACCTGCCAGCATCTTTTCAGGATATGCACAACCGTCTTGTTTCGGATTGATGACGACATACGCATTCGGTAATATATCGAGCGGTTGATGGTGGTCGGTAATAATAAGATCGACACCCTTTGGCATCGCCTCCGCCTCTGCAACTGACGTGATACCGCAGTCAACAGTAACGATCACCTTCGCATCGTGCAGCTCGATAAGCTCTGTCAGAGAGTCGCTATTGAGCCCGTATCCTTCGGTATGACGATTCGGAATGAAATATGCTATATCGGCACCGAGTTCTTGAAGCACGCTCATCATAAGAGAAGTCGCCGTAATACCATCTACATCATAGTCCCCGTAAACAACGATTTTTTCTTTTTTTTCGATTGCCGTTTGAATTCGTTCGACAGCTTTATCGATCCCTTTCATCAAAAAAGGAGATACGTCGTACGCCTCATCTCGCGTTAAAAACCGCTTTGCATCGTCTACTGTCGTGATGCCGCGATTTACCAATATCTTCGCTATATAAGAAGGCACTTCAAGCGCAGTCACCAAGCTGTCTACTATTTCCTCATCTGCCTCGAAAAAATTCCATCGTTTCTCCATCATAGTCGATTCTTCCTTTGTTTGGATTCTGTCTAAATATATAATGATTCGCTTTGATAAAGCTATTTCCTTTTTATACGAAAAAAGAGACTACATCAACTGCAGTCTCTTTCCATTTTTTAAACTTCATCTTTCAACCAAGAAGAAGCATCATATTCTTTTTTCGGCTCGTCTTTCTGTTTGGAAGACACTTTTTCTTTCTCTTTTTTCGGTGCATTGTCGCGATTCGTCAAGCGGCGTTTATCTTTACGATTTGCCAAGATGACCCATACAGGCGCCGCATTGAAAATCGAAGAATACGCACCGATGAACATACCGATCGTCAACGCAAGTGCGAAGCCTTTCGTCGTTTCGCCACCGAAGAAATAGAGCGAGAGTACGCAGACCAAAACAGTTACGCTCGTATAGATCGAACGTGTCATCGTCTGCCACAAGCTGTCTTCTACGAGTTCTTCATAGCGACCGCCGCGTCTGCGCAGCTTGAGATTTTCACGAATACGGTCGAAGATAACGATCGTATCGTTGATCGAATAACCGACGACTGTCAAGATCGCCGCAATGAATGCCGAGTCGATCTCATATTGCAGAAGCGAGAATGCCCCGAGTACAACTAGAACGTCGTGAAGGAGCGAACCGATCGCCGCAATACCGAACGTAAATTCAAAGCGATATGCAATATAGAGAACGATAAGCACCCACGAGATCAATACAGCAACGATAGCATTCATCGTAAGTTCTTCCCCGACGACACTGCCGACGAGTTCAACACGTTTGATCTCGAAATTACCGATAGACTCTTTGAGGTCTGCCGCTACTGCCGAGCGAGCTTCCTCCGACAAGACCGGCGTTCGTATCATGGCATCTTTGGATGTCGTCTGTCCTTCTTCCGTTGCCAACTGGATAACGCTGTTACCAAGGCCGTGACGCGCCATAACGTCACGCACCTGTTCAACCGATACAGGTTCTTCGAACGACACATCCATGATCGTACCGCCCGTGAAGTCGATACCAAGGTTGAAGCCTTGTACACCGATCGACACTAAACCCGGTAAAATGATGAGCAAAGAGAGAATAAACCAGAGTTTGGTTCTTTTGATAATATTAAATCGAAAACGTTCCATCTGCACCAATCCCCCTTATACCCCGAAAAACTTACTGTTCGTAATTGCTTTCGAATTCAGCAAGCTTCTCATCAAGAATTGTGTGACGGTAACCGCCGTAAACATACTGAGAACGATACCGACAAGCATCGTAATAGCAAAACCTTTGATCGAACCCGTTCCCAAGAAGAAGAGAACGACACCGGCAATTGCCGTCGTGATGTTCGAGTCGATGATCGTCGTAAGTGCACGATGGAAACCTGCATCCATCGCCGCACGAAGTGTTTTCCCCGCACGAATTTCTTCTTTAAAACGCTCGAAGATCAATACGTTCGCATCGACCGCCATACCGATACTGAGGATGATACCCGCAATACCCGGAAGCGTAAGCGTTGCGTTCAAGAGATTGAGCGTAAGAAGAATAAGCAGCGTGTAAAGAAGAAGTGCGATATTGGCAATGAAACCCGACATACGATAGAACACGAGCATGAAAAGAACGACTGCACCGATACCAACACCGAATGCCACGACGCTCTTATCTTTGGAGTCCTGACCGAGCGACGGACCGACCGTTCTCGTTTCCATGACTTCTACTTTAACCGGAAGAGAACCCGAACGCAGAAGGATCGCAAGATCTTGCGCTTCTTCTATCGTACGATTACCCGTAATAACAGCTTTACCATTCGGAATGATAGCCTGAACAGTAGGGCTGGTCAATACTTGTTTATCAAGCAAAATAGAGATCGGTCTGCCGATATTCTCTGCCGTAACTTTGGCAAACTTATCCGCACCTTCAGGTGTAAATTCAAGTGCAACAAGATTCTGCTGAGCTTGGTCCATCTGAGCACGCGCATCTTTGAGATCACTGCCTGTCAAGACAGTATTGCCTTTTGAATCTTGGAACTCGAGCATTGCTGTTTTACCGATCAACTTGATAGCGCTGTCCGGGTCTTTGATACCCGGAAGCTCAACGATAATACGGCGTTGTCCTTCCCTCTGAATGATCGGTTCTGTCAAACCGAGTTCGTTTACGCGTCGTTCAATGATTTTCACGACACGATTTACCGAATCGTCGTCAACTTTGGCTTCGGGCGTATCGACAGCCTCTAAGACGACATGTGTACCACCTTGCAAGTCAAGACCTTGTTTGATAGACGATGCCAACGGCTGAATGCAAAATGCAAACGCAACGATAATGGCAATGACTGCCGCAAGGAATTTTGCAAGTTCATTTTTTCTCACAATAAGTCCCCCTATCTCGTCCTTTCGAACAATCCAAAACCGTCAAACAAGCAAAATACAGTTCACTCCTGCACTTTGCTTGTCCGACAGTCCGTTATTCCATCTTGTGTGACCAGATAATCCAGTTTCGCATCCCACACGTCTGTCGGCAACGACTGTTTTATCTGGCAAGAAAATGCAAATCCGATTCGTACAGCTCGTATATCTGCCAAAAAGCGATCGTAATATCCGCCACCCATTCCAAGGCGCTCTCCACTCTGCGTAAAAGCTATACCGGGAACAACGATCAGATCGATCTCGTTCGGCTCCATGCTTCTTGCATTCTCACAAGGTTCCAATATACCGAACGAGCCGACACGCTTAAGGTCGTCCCAAGAATGAATGATAGCGGCGCGCATCTGTCCGTTTCTGTCTGTTACCTTAGGAACACAGACCGTCTTACCGTCACAGAGCATCATTTTGATAAGCGAATGGGTATCGACTTCCATGCGCATTGATACATAGCACATCACTGTACGAGCATTATGATATAGAGCAGACTGCAAAAAATGAGCCGTAACAGCCTCATTTTCCTCAGTCCGATAAACCTCCGTATACGCTTTTCGTTCGGCAGCATATTGCCGCCGAACGAAATCTTTGTCCGTATCTATCACGACTTATTTTTGACCGCGCATTTTGATCGGGTCGTTCATATTGTTTGCAACCGACATACGTGCGATCTCAACTTCAACTTTATCAGCGATCTTGATCTTTAAGACATCATCTTTGATTTCCGTGATCGTACCGTATACACCGCCGACCGTAACGATCTTGTTGCCTTTTTTGAGGTTCATAAGCATATTTTTTCTAGCCGTCTGTTCTTTTTTCTGCGGACGATAGAGCAAGAAGTAAAATACTACAAGCATAAATACGACCGGGCCGTATGCGACCAATGTCTGAACCATCTCGTTGGATAAATCCACAATAATCCCTCCAAAATATTATTTAACCTTGTTTTTATTCCACACAAGTTTGATTTTTCCTTTTATTTCGTCTGATATTGTTTAAAAAACTCCTCACGGAACACAGGGAATCGGTCTTCGATGATCGATTGACGCATTTCCTTCATAAAGTTGATCAGGAAATATAGGTTATGGATCGTCGTCAAGCGAAGTCCGAATATCTCTTCTGCTTTGAGCAAGTGACGAATATACGCACGCGAGAAATTACGGCATGTATAGCATCCGCAGTTTTCGTCGATCGGACGGAAGTCATGTGCATACTCCGCATTCTTGACGACAAGTCTGCCGTTACGTGTCATTGCCGTACCGTTACGCGCAACACGTGTCGGGAATACACAATCGAACATGTCGATACCGCGCATAACGCCTTCGATCAAGCAATCGGGCGTACCGACCCCCATCAGATAGCGCGGTTTGTCTTTCGGCAAGAGCGGTACCGTATATTCAAGGACTTCATACATAAGCGATTTTGGTTCACCGACCGAAAGACCGCCGACTGCATAACCGGGGAAATCGAGCTCGATAAGCTCGCGTGCACTCTGTTCACGAAGGTCTTTGTACATACCGCCTTGCACGATACCAAAAAGTGCTTGGTCTTCACGTGTCAACGTATCCTTGCATCGTTTTGCCCAGCGTGTCGTACGTTCGGTCGATGCTTTTGCATATTCATAATCGGCAGGATACGGCACACATTCATCAAATGCCATGATGATATCCGAGCCGAGTGCCATCTGCACTTCCGTCGCACGTTCAGGCGATAAGAACTGCTTCGAACCGTCCAAGTGCGAACGGAACGCGACACCTTCTTCGGTAATTTTGCGCATATCGCTCAAACTGAATACTTGGAATCCGCCGCTGTCCGTCAAGATCCCTTTATCCCAGTTCATAAACGAATGAAGTCCGCCCGCTTCTTTCACCAAGTTCTCACCCGGACGCAAGAAGAGATGATACGTGTTGCTCAAAATAATATCGGCACCCATCTCCTTGAGTTCGTGCGGTGACATCGCTTTGACCGACGCTTGTGTTCCGACCGGCATAAAGAGCGGCGTATCGAACGTGCCGTGTGGTGTATGTAAGCGACCTGCACGCGCACCCGTTGTCGGACATTCTTTTATCAATTCATATGTTACAGCTGCCATCTATTTCACCCCAATATATTGAAATCTGGGCATCGTCTGCCCATCTGCCGTGACCGTTTCACAAAACATACGGAGCGGCCTGACCCAATAGCCGTATTCACCGTAGAGAGCGCGATATACGACCATATCTTCAAGTGTTTCGCTGTCTTTGGCAACGGCGATCACTTCGTATTCTTTGCCTTTGAAATGGCGGTATCTGCCTGCCTTCAACTCTGCCATTATATATTCTCCTTCTTGGGACGCGAAAGGAACATCGCATCACCAAACGAGAAGAAACGATATTTTTCTTCGACAGCTACGCGATACGCTTCGAGCATCATCTCACGGTCTGCGAGCGCGCTGACAAGCATCAAGAGTGTCGATTTCGGCAAGTGAAAATTCGTTACAAGCGCATCAACGATCTTAAATCGGTAACCCGGATAGATAAATATCTCTGTCCAGCCCGTTTTCGGCGTAATCGTGCCGTCTTCTTCTGCCGCCGATTCGAGCGTACGTACCGCAGTCGTACCGACTGCAATAATACGACCGCCCGCCTCTTTCGTCTGACGGATCGCTTCTGCTGCCTCAGCCGATACCGAATAATATTCTTTGTGCATCACATGCTCCAAAACATTCTCCACATTGACAGGACGGAACGTACCAAGTCCGACATGAAGCGTTACGAAAGCAAGTCGAACACCTTTTTCTTCCAGCTTCGCAAGCATCTCTTTCGTAAAATGAAGACCCGCTGTCGGTGCTGCCGCCGAACCATTCTCTTTGGCATAGACCGTCTGATAACGCTCTTTATCTGCCAATTTTTCTTTGATATACGGCGGAAGCGGTGTTTCGCCAAGTCTGTCAAGCACTTCTTCGAAAATGCCTTGGTAACGGAATCGCACGATACGTCCGCCAAAATCGGTATTGTCTTCCACAACACAGCTGAGCTCGTCACCGAACAATATCTCTTGCCCGATGCGAGCCTTCTTGCCCGGTTTGACAAGCACCTCCCAACGGTCGCCGTCAAGACGTGTCAAAAGGAATACTTCTACCTTACCGCCCGTCGGTTTGGCACCGATCAGACGTGCAGGAATAACGCGTGTATTGTTAAATACCAGAAGATCACCTGCTTCTACATCATCGAGCAGGTCATAAAAATGCGCGTGTACTAGTTCTCCCGTATCGATATTTACTTTTAACAAGCGAGAATGATCGCGCGGCTCACAAGGGAATTGTGCAATTCGCTCTTCCGGCAAATCATAATCAAAATCCGATAATTTCATTTGTTAGCTCCACTACTTTATTTTCTTTATATCCACTTGGGAATAATAATGCTTTAATATCTCTTCATAGTCTTTCTTTTTCTCTGCCATGGCTTTTGCACCCCATTGGGACATGCCAAGACCGTGACCGAATCCGTAACCTTTGATAGTAAACGATTCACTCTCTTTTCCTTTAAAGGTACGTTTATCAATATCAAACAGCGTGCTCTTCAAGCCGAGCATTGATCTCATATCATTTCCGCTTACTTGTACAGACCCACGCTCTCCTTCAATCGTCATCGTGCGCACACGACCCGAGATACCGCGATCACCGACCTTAACAGGCTGTTTTTCAAGCTTTGACAACTTGATCTCTCGTATCTCACCGATAGCTTTCCCACGCGACTTGAGCACAGACGACAGCTTATCGAGTGTCACATTGACTTCCCAAGGAGATTCGTTATAATCGGGGACACCGCGCAGATACGGTTCTCTTTTGCCCCAGACATTTTCGCTGTTTTCTGTATATCCACCGCCACTGGCGTGAAACAAACTGAGGATCGCTTTGCCTTTATATGCCAAGTATTCGCCTTTCGTTGCATCTACCGCCTGATTCGTACGAACGTTTTCTTTCTGTTTCCCGCGATAGACTTGGCAATGTGTCGTTGCACAGACATCATAGCCTTCCGATGCATGCTTTTTCAAATCATGCAACACGAACGTTCTTGCCGCAACAGCCTGCGCTTTGAGTGCTTCCATCGGCCACGAATGCGATACCTCATTCGGCACGACACCGTACAGATAATCTTCCAACATAACTTCGTTTACCGTCGTCAACTTCGTTTTGCCCTTGCGATGATCGACGCACAGGTTCCCTCGATACGGCGTACCGTCCAACTTCAGGATACCCTTCTTCGATTTTGAATTCACATGGACCATGACCTTAGATGCCGATATTTCTTTTCCGTTGATGGTAATACCTTTTTTACCGATCGCAATAACTGCCTTTTGGTTAGCACGCAGCTTCAGGTACGTGCGTTTTCCCTTCTCATCCGTTACATTAAACGGCACATTGGCAGTGATCGTATGTTCTGTTTTGCTCGTTTCCAAGCCGACTTGTACCGTCGGCGACTGTACCGCCGCTTCGGCTGCACCGCCCGCAAGAAGCAGAAGGACTGCACCGACTCCGCATATTTTTTGCCAAATACGATTCTTACTCATGGCTCAACTCTGCTTTCCTCATTTTTTGGTATTCTTGGGCGGTTTCCAGTAGCGTTCTTTTTCGCTGAAAATACAACCGCAATACGGTTGACGATATAACTCCAGTGCAAGGCTGATATCAACGCCTTCTTGCCAACCTTCTCGGAAATCCTGATAAAAAAATTTAATTCCTTCTTCTTCGGCCACCCGCTCTCCCACAGCACGGATCAAGTCATGTTTCTGATATGGACTGACAAGAAGCGACGTCGTAAACGCATCAAAACCGTTTTCTTTGGCAACTTGCGCCGCTTTGCGCAATCGCACTTCATGGCACGATACACAACGACCTTCGATATTGACCATGGCATTCGCCAAAAACATCTCTAATTCATACGACTTGTCAACAATGAGCGGCAGTTTCACCTTTTCGGCAAATTCCCTTGCCGTAGCCAATCTTTTTTTGAACTCGCGGTACGGATGGATATTGTGATTATACGAAAATCCCGTTACCGTATGACCTTGCTCCCTTAGCGTCTTTACCGGATAGCAGGCACACGGCCCGCAGCACATATGCAATAAAATATTCATAATATCCTCACTCTTTTTCTGGCTCTTTCATCGGCACTCCCAAATGGCGATATGCCGCAGGCGATGCGACGCGTCCACGCGCCGTCCGATTGATAAGTCCCAGCTGTAATAAGAACGGCTCATAGACATCTTCCAGTGTAGCCGTTTCTTCGCTGATAGCGGCCGCAAGCGTATCAAGACCGACAGGCCCACCACCGAATTTGTGAATAATCGTTTCAAGTACACGACGGTCGATCTTATCAAGCCCGATCTTATCGACTTCCAAAAGTGCTAACGCATAGTCAGCGATCGCATCGGTGATAATACCGTCTCCTTTGACCTGAGCAAAATCACGTACACGTTTCAACAGACGATTCGCAATACGCGGCGTTCCGCGCGACCGTTTGGCGATCTCATAGGCACCGCGTTCTTCAATATCGATACCGAGGATCTCGGATGCACGTTTGACGATACAGACAAGCTCATCGGGATGATAATATTCCAATCGACAGATCACACCGAATCGGTCACGAAGCGGCGGTGCCAGCGCACCCGCTCTCGTCGTCGCCCCAATCAGCGTGAACGGTTGGAGATCAAGACGAATAGAACGTGCACTCGGTCCTTTGCCGATAACGATATCGAGCGCATAATCTTCCATTGCGGAATAAAGCACCTCTTCTACATTGCGCGACAAACGATGTATCTCGTCGATAAACAGCACATCACCTTCATTGAGATTTGTGAGCAGTGCTGCCAGATCGCCCGCCCGCTCGATCGCAGGCCCGCTCGTCACGCGGAAATTAACGCCCATCTCATTGGCAATGATCGCCGCAAGCGTTGTCTTACCGAGCCCCGGAGGACCATAAAGAAGCACATGGTCGAGCGATTCCTTGCGCGCAAGTGCCGCTTGAATGAAGACTGTTAAATTTTCTTTAGCTTGACGTTGTCCGATATACTCCGCCAATCGCTTCGGGCGCAAACTGTATTGCCACTCGTCCATTCCCAGTTGTCCGCCCGCGACAATTCTTTCCTCGTTCATCGCTTCTACCCTTTCATAAACTCACGCAGAGCGTGTTTGATCAATACCTCTATCGGCTGTGACAGATCAAACCGTTTGACCACAGGCAATACTTCTGCCTGCGTATACCCAAGACCGACAAGAGCCTGCACGACTTCTGTCATCTCGTCTGCCGATCCTACCGTATACTCTTCTGTCACCTCTTCCTCTTCACTTGAAGAGAACTGACCAAGCTTATCATGCAGCTCTACGATGATACGTTCTGCCGTTTTTTTGCCGATACCCGGTAGTTTTACGAGCACCGACGTCTGTTTCTGACCGACCGCTTTACAAAACGCCTGCGGTTCGATAGCAGACAGAATACCGAGCGCGACCTTCGGCCCGATACCCGATATCCCTGTAAGCAGCATAAAAAGATCGTACTCTTCCTGCGACAAAAATCCGTATAACATCATCGCATCTTCGCGCACACTCAAATAAGTGAACAGTCTTGCCTGTTGACCGATCTTCAAGCGATTGCGCGTCGATGCAGAGATAAACACGCGATATCCCACACCGCCGACATTGACAAAACACGAGTCGGCAAACGCATGACTGATCGTTCCTTCTACATATCCTATCATAATGATCCTCCCCACATCCGACTGTCTGCCGCGTGTGTCGTACAGATAGCCACTGCAAGCGCATCTGCCACATCATCGGGATGCGGCGGCTTCGGCAGATTGAGGAGCCGCGTCACCATATAGATGACCTGCTCTTTTGTCGCCTTACCGTAACCGACAACAGACTGCTTGACCTGAAGTGGTGTGAACTCTCTGATCGGCACATCATTCTCCGCCGCCGTCAATAGTATCACACCGCGCGCCTGCCCGACCGATATCGCTGTCGTTACGTTCCTGTTAAAAAACAATTGCTCTACACCAATGATATCGGGCTTATACTCGGCTATCAGTTGATTCAATTCTTCGTGTATTCGGAGCAATCGCTGTTCGGGAGCCATCTTTGCAGGTGTCGTGATCGCTCCATAATGAACAGCCTTGAGTCTTGTTCCGCTTAATTCTACCAATCCATACCCGCAGATCGCTGTCCCCGGGTCTATACCCAATGCTAACACAGAATTCTCCTCTTACTTGCATTTAACCTAAACGTATTTATTCCCCATCTTTCATGCCAAATCCTTCTTTTGACAAAAAGAAAACACCGCTTTTTCCGCGGTGTCACCGTGCCTCTAGTCCTTCCAGAATGCGTAATTTTTCTTCCTCTGATTGAAACGGGATACCGACTTTCAGCGCCTCCTTAACTTGCTCTACGAGCATCGCCTCGTCGATCGCCAAAGCCTCCTTCAATACAGCATTCCCGCTCTGTTTTCCGTAATAGATGCCTATGATACCATTTCTCACTCCTACAAACTGCTCTTTTTTATGTTCCTTACATACATCGTCAACAGAGATCTTAAGTGCAACGACATCCTTATCGAACGAAGTGACCTGCCATTCATGATAAAGCTCTGCTACCTCATCACGCGTCATGCCGATAACTTTTGCCGATGCCTTCTCACGCATCACTTCCGACTCCTTGCAATCCCGATAATAGATCGTCTGCTCAAACATCGTATTTTCTCCGACACGCTCATTTGTTTGCCCGATCGGCATATCAACATCGGGCCTGTCCACACTTCCTGTCATCATCCATAGAGAAAACATCACCATACAGAAGCAAAAAATGGTCGTAACATACTGCTTTTTCATCCTTTCGCCCCCTTCCTCCTTATACCAAGCGTGCGCAAATACAAAATATTTATACATGAAAAGCAAATTACGGAAGAATATTCTTTCAGTAATATACACACAGCATAAAATATGATATAATTATTCGGTATGTATAGCATTGCAAACTCGGAGGCATTTATGAAAAAGCGAATTTCAGTCATACAAGCCGACATTACAACGCTGACGGTCGACGCGATCGTCAACGCAGCCAACACAACACTGCTCGGCGGTGGTGGTGTCGATGGTGCGATCCATCGCGCGGCAGGTCCCAGACTACTTGAAGAATGTCGCAGTCTAAACGGCTGTCCAACGGGCGAAGCAAAGATAACACGCGGTTATCAGCTCCCCGCACAGTATGTCATCCATACACCGGGTCCGATATGGCGCGGCGGTACGAACAGAGAAGCCGAACTTCTCTCCAACTCTTATCGCAATTCGCTTACGCTTGCAGCCGCTCACGATTGCAAGACAATCGCTTTCCCGTCGATCAGTACAGGAGTGTATCGCTTCCCGCTCGAATTAGCGGCCTCGATCGCACTCTATACGATAATCGATTTTTTAAACGAAAACGATACGATCGAACATGTCTACATAGCGGCGTTTGATTCCGTAACGAAAGAAGTCTATCAAACGGAACTCGAAACACAGCTTCCATAAGAAATATCAGATAAGGTGGGAAAATCCATGTTAGAATTGAAAAATCTTTCGTTCCAAGTAGAAACAGAGAACGGTAAGAAAGATATTCTCAAAAATATCAACTTGACATTAAACGACAACGAACTCGTCGTTATTACAGGCCCGAACGGCAGTGGTAAATCGACGCTCGCCAAGATCATCATGGGTATCGAAAAACAGACGTCGGGACAGATCCTCTTTAATGGCGTTGACATCTCCGACTACTCCATCACCGAGCGTGCTCGTCTTGGTTTTGGTTTTGCCCTCCAACAGCCAGTTCGTTTTAAAGGCATTACTGTCAAAGACCTCATTATGCTCGCAAGTCAGAACAAAGAATTGACCGTTGACAAGGCTTGTGCTTACCTCTCCGAAGTAGGTCTTTGTGCCAACGAATACATCAATCGCGAAGTCAATGCCAGCCTCTCGGGCGGTGAGCTCAAACGCATCGAGATCGCGACTGTTCTTGCAAGACAGACAGCACTTTCCATCTTCGACGAGCCCGAAGCAGGTATCGATCTTTGGAGCTTCAATAACCTCATTGACGTATTCCAGCGCATCCATGACAAGCACGAAGGTTCCATCTTGATCATCTCGCATCAAGAACGTATCCTCAACGTAGCCGACCGCATCATCGTCGTTGCAGGCGGTGAAGTACAATCGAGCGGTACGCACGAAGAGATCATGCCTGAATTGATGCGCAGAGCAGACGGTTGCGGCTGCAGCCTGAAAAGGGGGAAAAAATAATGGATCAGAACGCAAAAAACATCTTGAAGATCGTTGCCGACATGGACGAAGTTCCAACAGGCACAGCATATAATATCCGTTCCAACTGTGGTTGCAGCGGACGCAACTCCACAGAAAACATTCAGATCGAAAACAAAACAGACAAACCGGGCATCGACATCATCGTCAAACCGGGCACAAAAAACGAAGTCGTCATGATCCCTGTCGTCATCACCGAAAGCGGCGTCGAAGACCTCGTATACAACGACTTCTTCATCGGCGAAGATACCGACATCACCATCATCGCAGGCTGCGGTATCCACAACTGCGGCGATAACAAATCTCAGCATGACGGTATCCACACGTTCTATCTCAAAAAGAACGCACGTGTCAAATATATCGAAAAACATTACGGCGCGGCAGACGGTCGCGGTGAAAACGTCCTCAACCCTGTTACTGTCATCAACATGGACGAAGACAGCTACATGGAAATGGACACCGTACAGATCAAAGGCGTAGACTCCACGACACGTGACACACAAGCTACACTTAAAGATAACGCAACGCTCATCGTCAAAGAGAAACTCCTCACCGACGGTGTACAGTATGCGAAAACAGACTTCACCATCAATCTCGACGGCGAAAATTGCAGTACGCATGTCGTATCGCGTTCCGTTGCCAAAGGCGAATCGAAGCAGTACTTTGTTTCCAACGTCATCGGCAACAACAAATGTATGGGCCACACCGAATGTGACGCCATCATCATGGACAACGCCATCGTCCATGCCAAACCTGAGATCGTTGCCAACCATATCGATGCCAGCCTCATCCACGAAGCCGCTATCGGTAAGATCGCAGGCGAACAGATCATGAAACTGATGACGCTCGGCCTCACCGAAGAAGAAGCACAACAGCAGATCGTCAACGGATTCTTGAAATAAGAAACACAAAAGCTGAACAGGAAATTCCTGTTCAGCTTTTATATTTCTTATTATCCTATTCGGCTTCTTGTCCCGTTGCAACAACTTCAGTAGATGTTGTTTTTTCTGCCTTCTCCTCTACTGCGCTCTTGCATTTATCAAGCGTAAATCCACCGAGTTTACCACTGCGGAATTCGGTAAGCAGAAGTCTGCGTACTTTTTCATCATCGATCTTGCCGCCTGCACGAAGACAACCGCGTTTGCGCGCGATAGCTTCAAGGACTTCGTAGCCCGTTTCGGGAAGCGGAAGCGTCAATTTATAACGCGCAGCCAATCTTTCGGGATACTCTGTGCGGAGATAATCAACAAAGAGCTCCATCAAAAGCTCACCGTCATATACTTCATCGTTGATAGCACCACTGACAGCAAGATGGAATCCTTTTTCAGGGTCTTCGAACTTCGGCCAGAGCACCCCCGGTGTATCGAGAAGCTCAAGCGTCTTGCTGATCTTGATCCATTGTTTACCGCGCGTTACGCCCGGTTTGTCAGCCGTTTTTACGACAGCACTGCCCTGCAAACGATTGATGAGCGACGATTTTCCTACGTTCGGAATACCGAGGATCATCGCACGAACGGCACGTACTTTGATGCCTTTGGCTTTCAGATGATTGATCTTTGCCGCGGCGAGTTTTTCTACCTGCGCAATAAGCTGTTTGATACCTTTGCCTGTCATGGAATCGATCGCCACGACAGGGATACCCTGACGGCGGAAACAAGCGATCCACGCTTTTGTATGCTCTTCTTCTGCCAAGTCGGCTTTGTTGAGAACGATGACTTTCGGCTTGTTCTCAATAAGACTGCCGATCATCGGGTTGGAACTGCTGACAGGAATACGCGCATCGAGAAGTTCAATGACAACATCAACGAGCTTCAAATTCTCCTTGATCATGCGCTGTGCTTTCGTCATATGTCCGGGAAACCATTGTATCGTTAAATTGTTTTTCTTTTCGATTTCTGCCATGGGTACCTCCTTTGTGCGGATAACCGCATCTGCCAAATCATAGTCATATATTGTTTAATTATATCATATTTATATCAAATCGCCTACCGACGAGGATCGTCATAGTGAATAGAAAAATCGGCAGAACATATCTGCCGATTTTGTTTTACGGTAACATTTTCATACTGTCAAGCGGCCAGAATACCATCATCGCTTTCCCTTTGACCATATCGAGCGGCAAGAAGCCTACACCACGGAAACGGCTGTCCTCCGAGTTGTTACGGTTATCACCCATAACGAAGATATGACCGCGCGGAATGGTGCGTTTCGGGAAGGTGCTGAGAGTCGGTTCTAAAATATATGGTTCGTCCAATAATTCGTCATTCAAATAGACTTTGTTGTCTTTGATCTCGATCGTATCACCTTCGACACCGATAACACGTTTGATAAAATCGCGTTTCGGATCACGCGGATACTTAAATACGAGGATCTCTCCACGTTCCGGTTCACGGAAACGATAGATGAATTTATTAACAACAAGACGTTCTTGGCTGACCAAGGTCGGTAACATGGACGGACCCTCTACCAAGTACAGCTCAACGATAAAAAATCGAATAAAACAAGCCAATACGACTGCGATCAAAATGGAGATCGTCCATTCTTTGATCTGCGTACCGATACCACCGGACTCGGGTTTGTTCATAATAACTTCCTTCCTGACGATTTCTTTTAGATATAAGAACGGGGACTGTCGAAACAGTCCCCATTATCATCTGCTTATCGTCTTTCTTTGATACGTGCAGCTTTACCCGTGAGGTTTCTCAAGTAGTAGAGTTTTGCACGGCGAACGATACCGCGACGAACTACATCAATTTTTTCCAAACGCGGGGAATGTACCGGGAACGTACGTTCTACGCCGATACCGTAGGACACTCTGCGAACCGTGAAAGTTTCGCGAACACCGCTGGATTTACGATTGATAACAACACCTTCGAACATCTGGATACGTTCACGGTTACCTTCGACAACTTTAACGTGTACACGAACCGTGTCCCCCGGTCTGAATGCCGGAATGTCCTGGCGAAGTTGTTCTTTTTCCAATGCTTCAATAATATTCATTTGTTTTCCTCCTTATTTTAGATGTTCTTATCTTTCACTTTTTCGAAAAACAGCGGACCATCTACATTACCCTTATGTATTATACACAAGCCAAAGTGATTTTTCAAGCTTTTTTCATCCGTTTTCGGCATAAATTTTGGCAAATTTTCACCGCTCATGCCTCACGTCCAATATACCCAAAATTCACTTATTTTATTCACCGAGAAGCTTCTTATCCTGCTTCGTAAGTTCTATTTTTTCGAACAGATCAGGGCGTTTTTCGCGCGTGATGAGAAGCGATTGTTTCCGTCTCCACTTCTCGATCTCGGCATGATTGCCCGATAACAGCACATCGGGGACATCGTGTCCTTCATATGTGCGCGGTCTGGTATACTGCGGATATTCGAGGAGTCCCGCATAAAACGAATCCTGCGGTGCCGAGTCGGCCGACCCGAGCACGCCTGCAATATTTCGTGCAACAGAATCCATGATGACCATTGCAGGAAGTTCTCCGCCTGTTAATACATAATCACCGATCGACAGCACTTCGTCTGCCAGATATTCCTGCACACGTGCATCAACACCTTCGTAGTGACCGCACAAAAAAATGAGCTGATCATATTTCGCAAGTTCGATACATTTCGCTTGGTCAAACGTTGTTCCGCTCGGCGCCATCAAGATGACGCGGCGGTTCGAAAGGTTAGTCTTTTGCACGATATCTTCTACCGCACGAAAGAACGGTTCCGGCTTCATCAACATACCGGCACCACCGCCAAACGGCGTGTCATCGACAATTTTATGTTTATCGTACGCATAATCCCGAAGCTGTGTTGCATGGATCTCGAGGAGATCGTTCTCCATCGCGCGTTTGATAACGCTGTGATTCATCGCACTTTCTATCATCTCGGGAAACAACGTAATTACATCAAATCTCATCTGACTTCCAACTCTTCCTCTTTGATAACGACCATTTTCTGTGCTTTTAAGTCGATCAATTTTACAACGCGTTTCAAGGCAGGAATAAGCGTCTGCTCTTTGCCTTTCTGCGCGACATATACATCATTACTGCCTGTTTCGATAATATTGACGATCTTGCCAATATAATCACCGTTTTCGAGGTACACCTCAAGGCCGATGATATCAGCTGTGTAATATTCATCTTCACCAAGCGGAACAGCCAGTTCACGCGGAATACTGAGCATCTGACCGCGCAGTGCGTCGACTGCCGTACGATCATCATACCCTTTGAATTTTATAAGTACATATTGATTGTGCATTTTGACCGATTGAATCGGAAGGACCGACCCGTTGTCCAACCAAAGTTCTTTCAAATCATAAAAACGCTCTTGGTTATCCGTAAGCGGCACAATACGAACATCACCCCGCACACCGTGCGGGGCAACGATTTTTCCAACTATTATAGATGTATTTCGCATACTAGTTGCGGAATGCAACGATCTTGCCGTCTTCGAGCAAAATCTCAGCATTCATAATACTTTGCATATCATCGCCTACTTTGATCTCAACGAGGCGTTCGAGCTTGCCCTGAACAACTTCAGAGCCGTTTTCGATCGCTTCCGTTTCCTTCAATTGCTGCAAGAGATGATTTTTAAAGTCGAGTCGTTTTTGGCGTTCCATATCAATTTGCTGACGCAGAGCAGGAAGCCCTTGTGCATCTACCTTGGCTTGTTCAGTCAACATTCTTTTACCTTGAAACTCAACCTGCTGGATCTCCAAGTCGACTTTTTTGATACCGTCCTGGATCTCTGCGATCATTTTGCGTTTCAATTCATCGGTAACTTTTGCTTTAATGGTGACTGGACATTTTAATGTCATGCGGTCCATGATAGCCCACCTTTGAATTAAATGATTTCCACCGTTGCTTGTTTGTTTTCACAAACAGCAGCAGCTTTTATAACTGTGCGCAAGGCTTTGGCAATGCGGCCTTGTTTGCCGATCACCTTTCCCATATCCGACGGGGCAACCCGAAGTTCGAATACAGTCACTGCACCATCTTCACGCTCTTCAACAGTTACTTGGTCAGGATATTCCACTAAAGATTTAGCAATCACTTCAACGAGTTCCTTCACGGTTATCACGCTTCTTTCTTGCTTCTTTTCATTTCATCCCATTTTTTCATGATACCAAGTTTGCTGAACAACGATTTAACCGTATCAGTCGGCTGAGCGCCGTTTGCAAGCCATTTGAAAGCTTTTTCTTCGTCAATGTTGATCATTGCCGGAGTTTTCGTGGAATCATACTGACCGATGATTTCTACGAAACGACCGTCACGCGGGGAACGCGAATCAGCAACTACAACACGGTAGAACGGGCTTTTTTTCGCACCAAAACGTGCCAAACGAATTTTTACTGCCACACAACTCACCTCCTTTATAGAATAACCTTATTTCATGAACGGTAATTTGAAGCCGCCAAGGCCTCGTTTACTGTTTTTCATACTACGCATTTTTTTCATCATCTTACGCGCCTCTCCGAATTGCTTCAAGAGCTTATTGACATCTTGTACGCGCGTACCGCTGCCAAGCGCAATGCGTTTGCGTCGGCTGCCATTGATGATCGAGATATCGCGACGCTCTTTCGGCGTCATCGAGCGAATGATCGCTTCGATCTGACGAATCTCTTTGCCGTCGAAATCGATATCGCCGAGCTGTTTCTTGATACCGCCCATACCCGGGATCATACCTAAGATCTGCTCGAACGAGCCCAATTTGCGAACCTGCTGCATCTGCGTAAGGAAATCATCAAGAGTGAAATCATCCTTGCGCATCTTGCGTTCAAGCTCTTCGGCTTGTTCCATGTCGAATGTGCTCTGCGCTTTTTCGATCAAGCTCAGAACATCACCCATACCAAGGATACGCGATGCCATTCGGTCGGGATGGAACGGCTCGAGTGCATCGAGTTTTTCGCCCATACCTGCGAATTTGATCGGACATCCCGTTACCGCTTTGATCGAGAGCGCCGCACCACCGCGCGCGTCCCCGTCAAGTTTTGTAAGGATCGTTCCGTCTACGCCAAGATCATTGTTGAACGCTTCTGCTACATTGACAGCATCCTGACCTGTCATCGCATCGACAACAAGAAGTACCTCATGCGGCTGAACCGTTCTTTTGATCGATTTCAGCTCGTCCATCAACTGCTCGTTGATATGTAAACGACCCGCGGTATCGATAATTACAACATCATTCGTATACGATTTCGCGTGTGCGATCGCTTCTTCTGCAATCTGTACAGGACTTACATCTTGTCCTTTCGAGAATACAGGAATCGAAAGCTGTTCCCCAAGTACCTGGAGCTGTTTGATAGCTGCCGGACGGTAAATATCGCCTGCGACCAAAAGCGGATTCTTGCCTTGCTTTTTGAGCATACGAGCAAGCTTCCCTGCCGTCGTCGTTTTACCTGCCCCTTGAAGACCGACAAGCATGATAACTGTCGGAGGTTTCGGCGAGATCATGATACGACTTTGCGTACCGCCCATCAATTCCGTCAATTCTTCATTAACGATCTTGATAACGTGTTGTGCAGGTGTCAAGCTGCTCATGACTTCCTGTCCAATAGCACGCTCTTTGATGCGTTTGACAAAATCTTTTACGACTTTAAAGTTAACGTCTGCTTCCAAAAGTGCCATCCGAACTTCGCGCATCGCGTCGTTGACATCGGATTCCGACAACTTGCCATGCCCGCGCAGTTTTTTAAACGTATTTTGTAATCGTTCGGCCAGACCTTCAAAAACCATCTTATCCCTCCTTAAAGTCATTCATCAAAGATCGAATCTTTCCTGTGATCATTTCTTTTTGCGGCCATTCATCGAGCGCACTGACACATTCATCAAGCTCCTTGATAGACGCTTCGATCCGTGCATATCGCTCGATCAATCCAAGACGCTCTTCATAACTCACCAAAAGTTGTTCCGAGCGGCGAAGAATATCGTGTACTGCTTGACGCGACACTTCAAACTCACCTGCGATCTCGGCCAATGACCAATCTTCCAAATAATGAAGTTCCAAACATCGCCGTTGTTTATCGGTCAAAAGCGCACCGTAAAAGTCGATCAGCGATGCAATTTTCAATACTTTATCCAGCATGTAAACCTCATCATACGAATGAATTTGCCTCACTCATAAGGCTACCTTATGCAGTATAATACAATACTTTTACAGTGTCAAGTTTTTTTCCTTGTCATTTTAAATTTTCCTGAAAAATTTTTCTTGTCTGTTTGTGTAAGACACTTTTTATTTAGCTCGATTCTTTTTGGCTTGCAAGAATTTCTCCTGCTCTCGTTTGATCGTACGGTCAAGTGCGACTTTTTCCATTTTGCGGTCTTCGCTTTGCGAGCTGAGATGGACTAATCCGCCCGCCACGAACATGACGCCTAAAACGACGATACCAAACGTTGCGATCCATCCTATCGTAAACGTCATATCATTTCCCCCTATTTTTTTATCATACCACACTTGCCCCGATAAATCCCACCATAAATAAGAAAAGCCTGCTAAGGTCAACAGGCTTTTCTCATCTTTTCAGCACAGCACCGGGATATATCTTGGAAGAAAGAAAATCATTAGGGTCTGTCGACAATATCCGCTTCACACGGTATTCTCCAAGCCCCTCCCGACTAACAGAGAGCGATACACCATGATATAAGATC
>JAFSAX010000052.1 GCA_017442105.1 Selenomonadales bacterium
GCAAAAGTGTTCCCCCACAACGTGTGCTGTGGGGGATGCGTTTCTTCTTATTATATGTATTCTTATTCGAATACTGCGCCTTTGCTTGCGGAGCTGACGAGTTTGGCATAGCGGGAGAGGTAGCCTGTGGTGACTTTTGGCTGTGGCTGTGTCCAGTTCGCTTTGCGCTCGGCGAGCTGTTCGTCAGTGAGCTTCACATTGAGGGCGCGTTTCGGGATGTCGATGGCGATGATGTCGCCTTCTTCGAGGAGTGCGATCGGGCCGCCGTCCATTGCTTCGGGCGATACGTGGCCGATGCACGCGCCGCGTGTTGCACCGCTGAAGCGTCCGTCTGTGAGGAGTGCGACTTTGAGGCCCATGCCTGTGATGAGGGCTGTCGGGTTGAGCATTTCGCGCATACCGGGGCCGCCTTTCGGGCCTTCGTAGCGGATGACGACGACGTCGCCGTCTTTGATCTGTTTGCCGATGATGGCTTCTACGGCGTCTTCTTCGGAGTCGAATACGCGTGCAGGGCCTTCGAATACGAGCATATCTTCGGTGACGGCACTTTCTTTGACGACGCCGTTGTCGGGTGCGAGGTTACCGCCGAGGATGGCGATACCGCCTGTCGGGCGATACGGTGCGTCTGCAGGTTTGATGATGGTGTGGTCGCTGACTTTGGCATGGTCGATGCGCTGACCGATGGTGCCGCTGACGGTGATGGCGTCTTTGTGGATGAGGCCGAGTTTACTGAGTTCGTTCATGACTGCGCTGATGCCGCCTGCTTCGTTGAGGTCGGTGATGAAGTGCTGACCGCCCGGGCTCATTTTGGTGATGTACGGTGTTTTTGCACTGATCTCGTCAAAGAGCGAGAGCGGAAGCTCGATGCCTGCTTCGTGTGCGATGGCAGGGAGGTGAAGGACGGTGTTGGAGGAACCGCCGATCGCCATGTCTACCATGATGGCGTTTTCAAACGCTTTTCTCGTGAGGATGTCACGCGGACGCAGGTTCTGTTCGATGAGTTTCATGACTGCCGCGCCTGCGCGTTTGGCGAGCATACGGCGGCCGCCTGTGTATGCGGCAGGTACGGTACCGTTGCCGGGAAGTCCCATGCCGAGTGCTTCGGTGAGGCAGTTCATCGTATTGGCTGTGAAAAGACCGGAGCAGGAGCCGCAGCCGGGGCAGCTTGCCTGTTCGATGGCGTCGAGTTCGTCTGCTGTGATCTTGCCCGACTCAAAGAGGCCTGCGGCTTCAAACGTGTTGCTGAGGCCGAGGTTTTTGCCTTGGTAACGGCCGGGGAGCATCGGGCCGCCGCTGACGACGACGGACGGGATGTTGAGGCGTGCGGCTGCCATCATCATGCCCGGTACGATCTTGTCGCAGTTGGGGATGAGGACGAGGCCGTCGAATGCGTGTGCTGTTGCCTGTGCTTCGATGGAGTCGACGATGAGTTCGCGGCTGGCAAGCGAGAATTTCATGCCGTCGTGACCCATGGCGATGCCGTCGCAGACACCGATAGCCGGTACTTCGATCGGTGTGCCGCCTGCGGCACTGATGCCGAGTTTGACTGCTTCGCAGATGTCACGCAGGTGTGCGTGTCCCGGGATGATCTCGTTGAACGAGTTGACGACGCCGATGAGCGGTTTTTGTAAGTCTTCGGGTGTATAGCCCATCGCATAGAACAGGGAGCGGTGAGCGGCTCTGGTGGAGCCTTTTTTAACAATATCGCTGCGCATTGTGTAAATCTCTCCTTTATATATTGCAGTAAGTGCAATTTAAGTTTAAAGTCTATTCTTCTATTATACAAGATTACACTCTTTTTTGGCAAACGCAATTTGCAGTTGTTTTGTCTTTAAAAGACAGATAATTGAAAAATTTGTGAACAATCGGCAGGAGAATGAGAAGTAAGACCGAATATAACAATCAAGAATGTAAATTGCGTGCTCGGTTGTCTGCGTGTGCGAGAGCGAGCACCGAATAAAAGGAGAGAAAAGATCATGATCAAAAGAGATGGAACACTTAATGTTGTAACGAAAGAAATGTTCGGCGGCCCGGGCGAAACGATCATCAAAAACCTTATCGAAGGCGATGAATTCTGCGGTAAAGGCCGTTTGTTCGCGCATAACGTATTGAAACCGGGTGTTACGCTTGGTAACCATCAGCACGTAAACGATTTCGAAGCTTACTATATCCTCAAAGGTGTTGGCGATTACAACGATAACGGCGTAGAAACGAAACTCTATCCGGGCGATGTTGCTTACTGTCCGGAAGGCGAAACGCACGGCATTACGAACAACGGTGAAGAAGATCTCGAGATCATCGCGCTTATCTTGTTCGATAAAAAAGACTGATTAGTTAAGTGAGCGAAGCCCCGATGCACTTAGGTGTGTCGGGGCTTTTTTGATATGCAGGGGCGGTATATGCGGTGTGTGTGCCCGATGCGGCGGCAAAGCGAAAAAGGTGCGATATTTTTTTGATTTTCGTTGAATTTTGCTATTGCATCGCATGGGTTAAGATGGTATAATACTTAAGTCTATTAAGACAGGTTTAGGTTATTTTTGACCTTCCCTGCTCCCTCGAGGGAGCCAAAGTCCAAAGGAGGAGGTGATTTCGTGAGAAAGTACGAAGTCATAATCATTGTAAAACCTATGGAAGAAGAAGCTACGAATGCTGTTATCGCTAAATTCGAAGCTTTGATCGCTAACCAGGGTGGTACTGTTGACAGCACGGATCGTTGGGGTAAAAAACGCTTGGCGTATGAAATCAAAGATTGCCAAGAAGGTTTCTACTGCTTGATGAACGTAACGGCTGAGCCGGCTGTCTTGGCTGAAGCTGACCGTGTTATGAAAATCACGGACGAGCTTTTGAAACATATGATCGTTAGAGTAGAAGAATAAGGCCAGGGGGAAATATACCATGAATAAGGTTATTTTGGTAGGTCGTCTTGCACAAGACCCTGAAGTTCGCTATACGCAAAGCGGCAAAGCGGTCGCTTCGTTCAGCCTTGCGGTAAGTCGCTACGGTGGTGGCGCGCAGAATGATACTACTGATTTTATTCCTATCGTAGCGTGGGAAAAACTGGCCGAGATTTGTGGCAATAATCTTACCAAAGGAAGACGGATTTTGGTAGAAGGAAGACTGCAGATTCGGTCTTACGAAGGAAATGACGGCCAGAAACGCCGCATTTCGGAAGTAGTCGCGCAGAACATCGAGTTCCTTGAAGCGAAATCGGGTGCAGCTGCACCGATGGACAGACCGAGCAGCACTTCGACAAAAGCAAGTTCTTTTGGTAGCGAGGTCTTCCCTGAAGAAGAAATACCATTTTAAAGGGAGGTTATTTCATTGAGACGTGAAAGAGGCAGAAAGCCGAAGAAAAAAGTTTGCAGCTTCTGTGTTGATAAAGTAGAAGCTATCGATTATAAAGACGTACCGAAACTTCGCCGTTACATTACGGAACGTGGTAAAATCTTACCGCGCCGTATCTCCGGTAACTGTGCGAAACATCAGCGTCAGCTTACTGTTGCTATCAAACGTGCAAGAAACATTGCGCTCTTGCCGTTCACTGCAGAATAAGAATGAGAAGAGGACCGTCAAACGGTTCTCTTTTTGTTTTATACGGATTTCTTGATAGTTTATTGGAAAAAGAAGGAAGATATCGTTTCCTGTCCGAATAGATAGGGGAGGAGGCGATGAAAGGTGACTATTCGCGAGTCGGATATGATCCGTAAGATACGGCTTCTGGAGTGGCTGAAGGCGGAGCTTGCCGTTGGGGTGGGCGAGGTGATGCGAGCGGTCGCGGGCGGGGTGCGTACGCCGATGGCGGATGCGCTTTCGCGTGTGGTGGTGTCGTGTTATGTGCTGGGACGTCATTTGGGGGTCGGATTTGAGGAGCTTGATGAGGCTGTTATGCGTAGGCTTGACAGGCCTCTTGATGCGAAGGAGCAGGAGATAGAGGACCGATGCGGTGATTACCGTGCGCTTCGGCGGCACTGCAGGTCGAAGGAGTGATGTGATGCAGGGTGTGAAGGCAAGGCCTGTCGTTGAGGGCGGGCTTTTAGCGGCGTCTTTGGCGGCGATCGCTTTTTTAAGTATGTATATTCCGTATGCGAATCTGGTGTGGCCGCTTCCGATTGCTTTGGTGAGTGCGCGTCACGGGATGCGTTACGGTGTGATGACGGCGGCTGTCGGTGCGCTGGTGGTCGGTCTGATGGTGCATATATTGACCGGGCTGTTTCTTTTTTTGAGCGGCGGCTTGGTCGGTGTGGCACTCGGTGAGTGTTTAAGACGCGGCACAATGGCAGGCAGGACGGTGTCGGTGACGACGGTGCTTGCGTTTTTGTCGAATATACTGACGCTTGGTTTGGCGATGGTCGTTATGCAGGTCGATCTTGCGCAGATGAATCAAGAGATGGCGTCTGTTATCAAGCAGACGGTGACGGAGGTCAGTCTGCTGATGGGCAGCAGTGAGGCAGAGCGTGCCGAGTTGGAGGCGATGGGTGCTTCTTTTGTGCAGATGTATATGATGCTGATCCCGAGCGGACTTTTTGTCTGCGGTCTTATTACAGCGGTGCTGAATTTTGTGTTGGCGCGAGCTGTGATGGTGCGTCTTGGCATGGAGACCGTGTCATTTAGTCCGTTTGAGATGTGGCGATTCCCTTCGTGGGTGCTTTATCTGTTTATTTTGTCGCTGGTGGGTATCTACTGGGGCAATAAGTGGGCGGATGAAACGATGGTGATGATAGCGGGGAATGTACAGCTTCTCACGTCGTTCGTGCTTTTTGTGCAGGGGGCGTCGTTTCTTCGTTATGTCGCGAATCGGAATGTGTTTTTGAAGAAGATCTGGTGGATCCTCATTGTCATTGCTCTCTTTAGTCAATTTTTTACCATCATGTTGGTCGTACTTGGTGGGATAGATATGTTAATGAACTATCGCAATTTTCTCGAAAAACAGGTATAATATATAGATTAGAATGAAACGGAGGGGATGCTATGCCTCAAAATCCGCTGAATCACAAGGAGATCTATATTTGTTTGGCTATTATCGCGTGCTTTTTGCTCGTGCTTGGCGTGTATCATACTTGGTTCGCTGCGCTGGGGTTCGTTGCGCTGGGGTGCTTTTTCGTCCATTGCCGCAAGCGTCGTGCGCAACAGAAGGAGGAGCTGTATACGTATCTGGACGAGCTGGTGCAGAGCGTGGGCGGTACGACTTCGTATGCGGTGCGCAATTTGCCGATGGCGATGCTTCTCATCGACCGTGACGGGACGCTTCTGTGGAGCAATCCGCTTCTCGATACGTTCCTCGGTATGAAGGTGAAGGCGGGCGAGAAGATGAGTGTGATGTGGCCTGAGCTTCCGCTTTCCGATATGACGGAGGAGTCGGGACAGCTGTCGCTGAAGAAGGATGGTAAGTCGCTTCGTGTGGTGTATCGTTTGGTGCATCATCATCCTGCGCATCAGGAGCTGTTCGCGCTGTATGTGTCGGACTCAACGGAGGAGGACTGCATTTTGCAGGACTACGCGGCACGTATGCCTGTATTTTCGTATATTCAGATCGATAATTATGATGATGTTCTGCAAGGCTTGACGGAGCGTCAGCGTTCGATGCTGCTTCTTGAGGTCGGTAAGATATTGACCGAGTGGGTGGCAGGTATGAACGGCTATTTGCGTAAGTATACAGAGGATACGTATGTGGCTGTGTTTTCAAAAGAGGGTCTGGAGCAGGCTCTCAAGGATAAGTTCGCGGTGCTTGATAAGGTGCGCGCGATCCATCGCAATAATCGTATGCCGATCACGATCAGCGTCGGTGTAGCGTCGGGCAAGCTGTCTATTGCAGAGCTTGCCGATACGGCGCAGGCGGGTCTTGATCTTGCGCTCGGCCGCGGCGGCGATCAGATCGCGGTGAATATCGGCGGTAAGGTCGAGTTCTACGGCGGTAAGACGAAGGCGATCGAGAAGCATACGCGCGTGAAGGCGCGTGTCGTGGCGCATGCGCTTCATGATATGATGCAGAAGGCGTCGTCTATCCTGATCATGGGACATCAGCAGGAGGATTTTGACTGTCTGGGTGCCGCTGTTGGGGTGGCGCAGATGGCGAGATCGCTCGGCAAGGATGTGCATATCATCGTCAGCGGTTCGAATCTGTCGGTGCAGAAGATCGTTGAGATGGTGGAAACGGATACGGCATTGGCAGAGCCTGCCGACGGGCCCGACTTGTTCGTAGCAGAAAAACCGCGTCTTTTTATTACGGAAGAAGAAGCCATGCCGCTTCTTTTCGGTGCGCTCGTGTTCGTGGTGGACACGCATCGTCCGAGCCGTGTGGCGGCGCCGAAGCTTCTGTCGTGTGCGGAGAAGGTCGTCGTTATCGACCATCATCGCCGCAGTGAGGATTTCATCGTGAAGCCGTTTTTGGTATATCTCGAGCCTGCGGCATCGTCTACGAGCGAGCTGGTGACGGAGCTTATCGAGTATTTCGGTAAGGATATCCGTTTGACGAAGGGCGAAGCGACGGCTCTTTATGCAGGTATCGTGCTCGATACGAAGAATTTTGCCATTCAGACGGGCGTGCGTACGTTCGATGCGGCGTCGTATCTTCGTCGATGCGGTGCGGAGCCGCCGCTCGTAAGGGAGCTTTTCCGTACGGATTACCAGACGGTCAAGACGCGCAGTGATATTTTGAGCCGCGCAGAGGTCGTCGATGATAAGATAATGGTAGGGATATGTCCTGTGGAGAATAATCTTCCCACAGCGAATATACAAGCGTTGGCAGGTCAGACTGCCGACATGATGCTGATGATCGACGGGGTGGCTGTCAGCTACGTGCTGTTCTCGCTTGCCGACGGTGGTGTCGGGGTGAGTGCGCGTTCGGACGGCTCTGTCAATGTTCAGCTGGTGATGGAACAGATGGGCGGCGGCGGTCATCAGACGGTTGCTGGTGCTCAAGTCAAAGATAAAAGTATTGCCGCGGTACGCGAGGAGATCATCGAGCGTACGCGTGAGGCAATGAAGGAGAGTGTAGTCAATGAAAGTAATCTTATTGCAGGATGTTAAAAAATTAGGTAAAAAAGACGATATCATCGAGGTATCGGAAGCGTATGCACGCAACGTACTTCTCGCGAAAAAAGTAGCGATCGAAGCAACGCCTGCCAACCTCAACAATATCAAACAGAAAAAAGGTTCCGAAGCACGCAAAGCACAGATCCAGGCAGAAGAAGCCGTGCTTCTCGGCGCACAGCTGAAAAAGGTAACGGTGACGATCCCTGTGAAGATCGGTGAAGGCGGCAAGCTGTTCGGTTCGGTAACGGGCAAAGACGTTGCCGATGCGCTTGAAAAACAGTGCCAAATTACGATCGACAAACGCAAGATCGAGATCGATGGTACGGTACGCGGTGAAGGCACGTACACGGCTACCATCAAGGTTCACCCCGAGGTGACGAGCCGGGTTACGGTGAACATCGTCAAAGCGTAGGAAGAGGCCGACCATGATGGATTTTTTCAATAAGTTTCTTTCGCGCGACCCCGAAACGGAGGAGATCACGTTCGACCAGAAGGATCAGCTGGAGAGACAAGTAGCAGTACTGTTCAGCGTGCTGTCTACGGTCATCGGTGCCGAACAGATCATCTTGCGGGCGGGCAAGCTCGGTTGTCTGGAGCTTATTCGCTCCGAGCGACTGGAAGACCGCATCCTCGCGCTTCAGAAGCTCGTATTCCAAGACCCGACGCACGACCATGTCCCCGACCCTGCCGATATCCCTGCGCTTCTTGCCGATATCGAAGAAGAGCTTGCCGATATGATGGCGCGTAAGACGGTCGAGGATAAGATCGAGAAAAAAGTCGTTGAACGAATGGAAGAACGTCACCAAGAATATGTTTCGGAGATTCGTCAGCAGATATTAAAAGAAGAAGAAAAAACGGCGGAGAATCCGCAGACGATCAAAAAGCTCGAGAAGCTTGAAGCACTTGAGAAAAAATCGCTCACGCGCTCTCTGCCCGAACTGTTAAGACCGCAGAGTTTAGAGGAGATCATCGGGCAGGAACGTGCCGTCGATGCCATCAAATCGGAGCTGGCATCTGTCTATCCGCAGCATCTTCTTCTCTACGGA
>JAFSAX010000053.1 GCA_017442105.1 Selenomonadales bacterium
AAAATTTAAGGAAAAACCTTGTAAATTATGGCTTGAAATGCTATAATTATAGGCGAGAAAGGCTATTCTATGTTTGGTGATGAAGAGTGGGAGTAATTCCCGCTCTTTTATTATAGCAAAATGGCTTTATTAGATATCTGCATTGAGGATAGGCTCGACAAGCAGAAAAATAGATAGACAGAAAGAATGGAGGTGCAATCTATGGCAAACAAAGTAGAAATACTTGTAGAAGAATTGGCATTGCAGTTGCTTGACGGTACAGAGATCGAATTGGTCGATGTCGAATTCGTCAAAGAAAGAGATTGGTATTTGCGTGTATTCATTGACAAAGAGAACGGAATTGATATTGAAGATTGTCAAAAACTCAGCGAGCAGCTTGAAGTAAAACTAGACGAACTCGATCCGATCAGTGAAAGCTACTATCTGGAAGTATCTTCGCCCGGCCTTGACCGTGCACTCAAGAAAGAAAAAGATTTCGTTCGCCATACAGGCGATAAAGTAGAGGCATCGCTCTACGCACCGATGAACGGTAAAAAGACGATTGTCGGTATCCTTTTGGGACTCGTTGATAATCAGATCAAACTTGATGTAGATGGCGAAGAGATCATCCTCACAAGAGAACAAGTTGCACAAATTAAATTATATTTGGATTTCTAAGATAGAATGTAGGGGGAGTCAAAAAACATGAATGCAGAATTTATGCTGGCATTTGAAGCATTGGGAAAAGAAAAGGGTATTGCACCGGAAATACTGTTTGATGCGATTGAAGCAGCTTTGATTTCGGCATATAAAAGAAATTTCAGTTCGGCACAGAACGTACGCGTATCGCTTGATCGTGAAACGGGTGAGATCCACGTTTATGCGAGAAAAACAATCGTAGAACAAGTTGAAGACGATCGTCTTGAGATCTCGCTTGCGGATGCACGTAAGATCAACCCGGGATATATGGAAGAAGATATCCTTGAGATCGAAGTAACGCCGCGTGATTTCGGTCGTATTGCGGCTCAGACGGCGAAACAAGTTGTTGTACAGCGTATTCGTGAAGCGGAACGCGGTATCATCTATGAAGAATTCTCGAATCGTTCGAGCGATATCCTGACAGGTATCATTCAGCGTATCGAGCAGAAAAACGTATTCATCGACCTCGGCAAAACGGAAGCGGTCCTTCCGCCGACGGAACAGATGATCGGTGAAGAATACGCGCTCGGTAATCGCGTAAAAACATATATCATCGAAGTGAAAAAGACGAGCAAAGGTCCGCAGATCATGGTGTCGAGAACGCATCCTGGACTTTTGAAACGCTTGTTCGAATTGGAAGTGCCCGAAATTCACGACGGTACGGTTGAGATCAAATCGGTTGCTCGTGAACCGGGTATGCGCTCGAAGATCGCCGTATTCTCCCGTGACGAAGAAGTCGATTCGGTAGGCGCTTGCGTAGGTCCGAAAGGCATGCGCGTTCAGACGATCGTTGATGAACTTCGCGGTGAAAAGATCGATATCGTAAAATGGGATGCAGATCCTGCTGTCTACATCTCCAACGCACTTAGCCCGGCAAAAGTCGTTTCGGTAGAAGTTGATGAAGTGAACAAAATTTCGAAAGTTGTCGTTCCCGATTATCAGCTCTCGCTCGCTATCGGTAAAGAAGGTCAGAATGCACGTTTGGCAGCAAAATTGACAGGCTGGAAGATCGATATCAAGAGCGAATCGCAGGCGGCAGAAGCAGCCGAAGCTTGATAAGGAGGCGGACGTATGGTACAAAAGAAGATCCCGCAGCGGATGTGTGTCGGCTGTCAGGAAATGAAAAACAAAAAAGAATTGATTCGAATTGTGCGGACGCCCGAAAGTGAGATTCTCCTTGACCCAACAGGCAAGAAATCGGGACGCGGTGCATATGTTTGCCCGTGTGAAGCCTGCGTCACGAAGGCTTATAAAGAAAAACGACTTGAAAAATCGTTGAAATGTGCTGTTGATGCGACTGTTTACGAAACATTGAAAGCAGGCGTTCAAAATGTATAAAGGCATATTGTCATTGCTTGGTCTGGCACAAAAAGCAGGCCGGTTATCATCGGGAGATTTTGGCGCAGAAAAGGCGATCAGAGCCGGTAAAGCCAAACTGATCTTGATGGCAGAAGATTGTGCCGATGAAACGAAAAAGAAGTATCGTGAATTGGCAGAAGAATATGAAGTAGACTGCGTTGAAGCAGGTAACAAGATAGAGCTGGGAACAGCAATCGGCAGAGAATTCCGTGCTGTCGTTGTCATATTGGACGACGGATTCAAGAAAGGAATTCAAAAAAAATTAAAGACACTCAAAGGCGAAATGTAATGGGGGTGGATTGATGTCAAAATACAGGATTTGGGAATTAGCCAAAGAATATAATACATCGAGCAAGGTTATTTTGGACATTTTGGAAAGAAACAAAATTGAAGCCAAAAACCATATGAGTAACGTAGATGAAAATGCGAAACAGTTGATCTCGCGTACTTTTGCACACAAAACAGGTGAAACTCCGAAAAAAGAGGAAGCACCGAAACAGAATAAAGCGGCAGAAAAACCGCAAGCGCAGAAACCTCAGGGGCAACAGAATCAAAATCGTCCACAAGGTCAGCAGAATAGACCTGCGTTTCGTAAAGATGGTGCACAGCAACCAAGACCGCAAGGTCAGCATAATCAGAATCGTCCACAGGGACAACAGAATCGTCATCAGCAAGGCGGTCAGCGTCCGATGAACGCTCAACAGGGCGCAGCTCAGCAAAATCGTGCACCGCAAAACGGTGGTAATCAAAACAACCGTTTCAACAATAATCGTCCGAACGCACAAGGTACAAATCGTGGTGGTCAGATGAACAACAATAATCGTTTTGATAATAACAACCGTTTCGGAAACAATAACAACAACCGTCCGAACAACAATCAAGGCGGTAAAAATAATTTCCGCAATAATAAAAACAACAATAAAAAACAGCGCAACCAGAAAGACTCGATCATGCATCAGCAAGCGGCGCAGGCAATGCTCGAAGCATCTCGTCCGAAAGCGATCAAAGTCGGCGGCCCGATGACGGTCAAAGAATTGGCAACTCGTATGGGTCGTGAAGTCAGCGAGCTTATCAAAAAATTGATGCTCATGGGTACGATGGCTACGATCAACCAAGAACTCGATATTGATGCGATCACGCTTGTGGCAGGCGAGTTCGGTGTAGCTGTGCAGGAATTGCCGCCGGAAGAAGATCCGACGGAAGTACCGGAAATCGAAGATAACCCGGCTAACCTTGTAGGTCGTCCGCCGGTCGTTACTGTTATGGGGCACGTTGACCATGGTAAAACGTCGCTTCTCGATGCGATCCGCAAAACGCACGTTACGTCGCAAGAAGCGGGCGGTATCACGCAGCACATCGGTGCATACCAAGTTATGTGCAATGGTCAGAAGATCGTATTCCTTGACACACCGGGTCACGAAGCATTCACAGCAATGCGTGCACGTGGTGCGAAGATCACAGATATTGCGATCCTCGTTGTCGCTGCAGACGACGGTGTTATGCCGCAGACGCTCGAAGCGATCAACCATGCAAAATCGGCACAGGTACCTATCATCGTTGCGATCAACAAGATCGACCGTCCGGGTGCTAACCCTGACCGTATCATGCAGCAGCTTTCCGAAAACGGCTTGATCCCGGAAGACTGGGGCGGCGATACGATCGTTGTTCAGGTATCGGCTCATCAGAAGATCGGTATCACCGACCTTCTTGAAATGATCCTTCTCGTTGCAGAAATGCAGGAACTCAAGGCAGACCCGAAACGTCCTGCGCAGGGTACGATCATCGAAGCAAAACTTGATAAAGGCAGAGGTACGGTCGCAACAGTTCTCGTTCAGACAGGTACGCTCTCTGTTGGTGATTCTATCATCGCAGGCACGGCATACGGTAAAGTTCGTGCCATGACGAACGATCGTGGTGAAAAAGTGAAAAAAGCAGGCCCGTCTACGCCTGTTGAAGTACTTGGCTTGTCGGATGTCCCGGCAGCAGGTGATATCTTAAATGCAGTAGAAGAAAAAATTGCGAAGAGCGTAGCCGAAAAACGTTTGGCCAAACGCCGCAGCGAAGAAATGAGCAGCTCGCAGAAAGTATCGCTTGACGATCTCTTCAAACAGATCCAGGCAGGTACGATCAAAGACCTCAACATCCTTATCAAAGCAGACGTACAAGGTTCGCTCGAAGCTGTTCGTCAGTCGCTTCTCAAATTGAATGAAACCAATAATGAAGTGCGTGTAAACGTTGTTCATGCAGGTGTTGGTGCTGTTAATGAATCTGACATTATGCTTGCATCGGCATCGAATGCACTTATCATCGGTTTCAACATTCGTCCGGATGCGAATGCACGTCGCTTGGCTGATAGCGAGCAGATCGACATTCGACTCTATCGCGTTATCTACGAAGCGATCAGCGACGTAGAAGCGGCTATGAAAGGCCTTCTCGCGCCGCAGTACAAAGAAGTACAGCTCGGCCGTGCAGAAATTCGCCAAGTAATGAGCTTCTCCAAAGCACTCGTTGCAGGCTGCTATGTCCTCGAAGGTAAGTTGACGAACTCGGCACAGCTTCGCATCGTTCGTAACGGTATCGTTGTGCATGACGGCATGATCGAATCGCTCCGTCGATTCAAAGATGACGTCAAAGAAGTTGCTGCCGGCTACGAATGTGGGGTTACGATCGAGAAGTTCCGCGATATCAAAGAAAGC
>JAFSAX010000054.1 GCA_017442105.1 Selenomonadales bacterium
AAATCAGCTTTTTGTCTGCGCATATCACAGGGCAAACAAAATGATGAGTATACCGTATTATGTGAGGGAGGTGTCCAAGGACTATGAAACGTACGTATCAGCCTAATACATTGTGGAGAAAAAGAACCCATGGTTTCCGTGAACGTATGAAAACCAAAGGTGGTAGAATCGTTCTGAAAAGAAGACGTGCAAAAGGCAGAAAAAGATTATCTGCTTAATAGGCCGCAATCGTGGCCTATTTTTCCTATTATGGCAGGATTAGATCATGATGAAATTACCTAGAAATCGAATCGTAAAAAAGAATAAAGAAATCCAAGCGATCTATCGAGGCGGTAAGTCGTATGTGACGAGATATTTTATCTTTTATCTGTTCCGTACGAACGATGTACCGATCCGTGTCGCTGTCGCAGCAGGTAAGAAGCTCGGCAATGCTGTTATCAGAAATTCTGTAAAACGGCGTCTTAGAGAGATATTCCGTCAGAATCAATCTCAGCTTACAGGGAGCGGTCAAGTGCTCATCGTTGGGCGAAAACCGATGCTCGATGCTGATTACCGCGATATCGAGAAGGCTTTTTTGTCGGTATGCCGTAAGATCAAAAGGGAGCAGGAGAGAGGATAGGCGTGAAAAGAGTATTACTCTTTTTAATACACTTTTATCGCAGATTCATTTCGCCGCTCAAACCGCCGACGTGTCGGTTCTATCCGACGTGTTCTCTTTATGCTGTACAAGCGATCGAGAAATACGGTGCTTTCAAAGGAAGCTATCTTGCTGTGAAAAGAATCTTAAAATGTCACCCGTTTCATAAGGGTGGCTATGACCCTGTGGAATAAATAGAATAGGTTTGGGGATGTGAGTTTTTTGTTTGAAATTTTCGATATCTTTATCGGCTTTTTACAAACGATTTTAACCTTTTTCTACGGCATCACAGAATCCATCGGTTATGCCAACTACGGTTTGGCGATCATCTTATTGACGATCGTTATCAAAATGCTTCTCTATCCGTTGACTGTTAAACAAGTACGGTCAATGAAAGGGATGCAGATCCTTCAGCCGAAAATGAAAGAGTTGCAGGAAAAATACGCGAAACAACCTGAAAAGTTGCAGAAAGAATTGGCGATCCTCTACAAAGAAACAGGCGTCAACCCGCTTGCGGGCTGCTTGCCGATGCTCGTACAGATGCCGATCCTTATCGGTATTTTCTATGCGATTCGTGATTTTTCGTACGTATCGACGCCGTCGTTCTTATGGCTGCAAGATCTGAGTGCAGTCGATCCGACGTGGACGCTTCCGGCAATCGCTGCGATCTCCACGTATATCCAGTCGAAACAGACGTCGCCGAGCGATAATAAACAAGCGAAAGTAATGACGGTACTTCTTCCGCTCTTCATCGGTTATATCTCTACGACGTTCCCGTCCGGTCTTGTACTGTACTGGGCAATGAGCAACGTGGTACAGATCGCACAGACGTGGTGGATGTATCGTATGAATGAGGATATCAAAAGATGACTACTGTTGAAAAAACCGGCAAAACTGTCGAAGAAGCAGTTGCATTAGCACTGAAAGAACTCCAAGTAACAGAACATGACGTTACGGTAGAAGTTTTGGAACAGCCGAAAAGCGGCTTTTTGGGACTCATTGGCACACGTCCGGCAAAAGTTGCCGTTACGCTTATCGAAAAAGAAGAGCCTGCAGAGGAAAAAACGATCACTGTGGAAACAGTAGAAGACGCGCCCGTCATCGGTGAAGATCCTATCGCGGTTGGTAAAGCGTTCTTGATGGATGTTTTCGCAAAAATGAATTTGACGGTAGCGATCGAAGTCGAAGAGAAAGAAGAAGTCGTTCTCTTCGATCTCAAAGGCAACGATCTCGGTATCTTGATCGGCCGTCATGGTCAGACGCTCGATGCGCTCCAGTATCTTACGAACTTGGCAGCGAACAAAAATGCGGGCGAAGGCCGCAAACGCATCGTTCTCGATGTGGAAGAATATCGCAAACGTCGTGAAGAAACGCTCGTACGCCTTGCACATCGTTTGGCTAACAAAGTCAAACGCCGCAACCAGCGTATCGTTCTCGAACCGATGAGCCGCCATGAAAGAAAGATCATTCACATGGCACTTCAGGACGACCCGCAGATCGCAACGTACAGCGAAGGGGAAGAACCGTATCGCAAGATCGTGATCGCGGCAAAAAGATAATCAAAAAACGACTGAAAACCCTGTAATTCATTACAGGGTTTTCTTGAATTTTACAGAATGGAGGAGTTTTTATGACAGAAGATACGATCAGTGCCGTGGCGACTGCACCGGGTGAAGGCGGTATCGGTATCGTTCGCATCAGCGGAAGTGATGCTGCAGCTATCGCAAGTAAGATATTCCGTCCGCACAGCGGAAAAAGTGTGGCAGATATCGCATCGCATCATGCAACGTACGGAACGGTCATCGATCCAAAAACAGGGGAGACGGTCGACGAAGCACTGCTTCTCTTGATGTACGCACCCCATTCTTATACCAAAGAAGATGTCGCAGAGATCCAGTGTCACGGCGGTATCGTTTCGCTCCGTAAGATACTCTTGTTGACGTATGCGTACGGTGCGCGTCCAGCAGAAGCAGGCGAATTTACGAAACGAGCGTTTTTAAACGGTCGTCTTGACCTCACCCAAGCGGAAGCCGTCATCGATATCATACGTGCGAAAACAGACGCATCACAAGAGATGGCAGTCAGCCAGCTCACAGGCAAGCTGTCCGCAAAGATAGGCGAGCTTCGTCATAACCTTCTTCATCAGATCGCCGCACTTGAAGCGGCAATAGACTTCCCTGAAGAAGATATTGAAGAAACGGCAGTCGAAGAAACGTGTGAGGTCGTCAAAAACACGCTTCAAGATATCAATACGCTCCTGAAAGGTGCATCGGTCGGACGCATCTTAAAAGACGGTCTAAAAACAGTCATCGTCGGCAAGCCGAATGTCGGAAAATCGAGCCTCATGAACGCCCTTTCCGAGAGCGACAGAGCCATCGTAACGAACGTACCGGGCACGACGCGTGACGTTATTGAAGAATATATCAACCTCGGCGGTATTCCGCTCCGTATCGTCGATACGGCAGGGATCCGTGAAACGGACGATATCGTTGAAAAGATCGGTGTCGAAAAATCGCAGGAATGGATCGAACAGGCAGACCTTATCTTATTCCTTTTAGATGTTTCACGTGAAATATCGGAAGAAGACGAAGATATCTTCCGTTTGATCGAAGGCAAAAAAGCCCTTATTATATTAAATAAAAGCGACCTTACTGCAAAGCTTGACCGCGCCGACATCGAAGCACGAGGGACAGGTCATACGGTGCTTACCATCGCGGCGCAGACGGGCGACGGGCTCGATGAACTCAAAGAAGCCATCACCGATCTCGTCTACGAAGGCACTGTCAAGCAGGAAGAAAGTGTGTTGTTGACGAATACTAGACAGATTCACTTACTCGAAAAAGCATCTCGCTCCCTTCGCGGAGCAGAAGATACGATCGGCGCTGGAATGCCTGCCGACTGTATCGTGATAGACCTTCGCGGTGCGTGGGAAACGCTCGGTGAAGTAACGGGAGATGCCGTAGGTGACGATATCATTGATCAGATATTTACACAATTCTGTATCGGAAAATAAAGGAGAGAAGCTCATGTTTGTGGCAGGAACGTATGATGTCATTGTAATCGGTGCAGGCCATGCAGGGTGCGAAGCGGCACTCGCGGCAGCTCGCATGGGAAAAAAGACACTCTTGACTACACTCAGCATGGATAATATTGCAATGATGCCCTGCAATCCGTCTGTCGGCGGCCCTGCAAAAGGCCATCTGGTGCGCGAGCTCGACGCACTTGGCGGTCAGATGGGTATCAACATTGACAAAACGAGTATTCAGGTACGAATGCTCAATACAGGCAAAGGCCCTGCGGTGCACGCACTTCGCGCGCAGGCAGACAAAAAAATATACCAGAACACGATGAAGCAGACGGTCGAAAATGTAGAAAATCTCACTGTCAAACAGCTTCTTATCGACGAACTCATCGTAGAGGATAACCGTGTCAAAGGTGTCCGCATCGAAACGGGCGAGGTATTCTACTGCGACGTTGCCATCCTCGCGACAGGCACGTACCTCAGCGGTAAAGTCATCATCGGCGATCTTATCTATTCGGGCGGGCCGATCGGTCAGCGCAGTGCAGACAAGCTGTCGGACTCGATCGCCAAGCTCGGTATCCGTATGATGCGTTTCAAGACGGGTACACCTGCCCGCGTAGACAAACGCACGCTCGATTTTTCGAAAATGTCCATTCAGCCTGGTGACGATACCGTACACAACTTCTCGTTCATGTCGGATATCTCTGCGCGCGACCAAGTACCGTGCTGGCTCACATACACGAACGAAACGACGCACAACATCATTCGCGAGAACCTTCATCGCGCACCGATGTATACAGGTACCATCAGCGGCACAGGCCCTCGTTATTGCCCTGCCATCGAAACGAAGATCGTCCGTTTCGCCGAAAAAACATCGCATCAGCTCTTTATTGAACCCGAAGGCCTCGACACGAACGAAATGTACGTACAAGGCATGTCCACGAGCCTTCCGATGGACGTACAGTATGCATTCCTTCGCACTATACCGGGTCTTGAAAACGTAGAGATCATGCGCCCTGCGTATGCCATCGAATATGACTGCTTCGACCCGACACAGCTCAAGCCGTCGCTTGAATTTAAAACGGTACACGGCCTCTTCTCGGCAGGTCAGTCGAACGGCACCTCGGGCTACGAAGAAGCCGCAGCACAAGGTCTTATCGCAGGGATCAACGCCGCACTCCTCTTAGACGGCAAAGAACCGCTCATCTTGTCGCGCTCCGATGCATATATCGGCGTTCTTATCGACGATCTCGTTACCAAAGGTACGAACGAACCGTACCGTATGATGACATCGCGTGCCGAATATCGCCTTATTTTGCGGCAAGACAACGCAGATATGCGCCTTACCGAGATCGGTCGCAAGATCGGCCTCGTACAAGACGACAGATGGGAACGCTTCACCGCGAAAAAAGCGGCTATTGCCGAAATGACGGAATATCTCAAAACCAGAAAAGTATCGCCGACAGCCGAAACGCAGGAAAAACTCCGCGCACTCGGCTCTGCGGAACTTAGAAGCGGTCAGCCGATGTACGACCTCCTTCGTCGCCCCGAACTGACATATGCGATGCTCGAAGAAGCATTCGAACTGCCGCCTGTAGCAAAAGAAGTCGGCATGCAGATCGAGATCGAAGCCAAATATGACGGCTATATCCAAAAACAGCTCGAACAAGTCGAAAAAGCACGCAAGCTCGAAGAAAAATTGCTCCCCGATACGCTCGACTACATGAAACTCGACGGCCTCAGACAGGAAGCACAGCAGAAGCTCAGTGATATCCGTCCGCGTTCCGTCGGTCAGGCATCGCGTATCTCCGGCGTATCGCCCGCAGACATCACGGTGCTCCTCATTTATCTTGAAAAGCAGCGTCGTCAGGGGGATGCGAATGTTTAAGGAATATCTGAAACGATACGCTGACGAAAAAGGCTATCCGATGACCGACGAATGTCTTGATGCGTTCACCACGTACTACCATACGCTCGTCGAATGGAACGAAAAGATGAACCTCACGGGCATCACCGAGCCGCGTGAAGTCGCACTCAAGCATATGATAGACTCGCTCACTGTCTACGACGAAAAATACTTCCCCGAAGGTGCGCGCGTCATCGACGTCGGTACGGGCGCAGGCTTTCCCGGTGTACCGCTTGCCATCTATCAACCGCATCTTAACATCACGCTCCTCGACTCCTTAAAAAAACGCCTCACGTTTCTTGATGAAACGCTCAAACTGTGCAAAAGAGAAGCTGAGCTCGTCCATGCGAGAGCCGAAGATGCGGGACGCGACAGCTCCCACCGCGATTCTTACGACGTTGCCGTCAGCCGTGCCGTCGCAAGACTCTATCGTCTGGCAGAATGGTGCTTGCCATTCGTCAAAGTCGGCGGTGTCCTTCTCGCCATGAAGGGCGCCAAATGCCAAGAAGAAGTCGACGAAGCGAAAAAAGCCATCTTCCTATTAGGCGGCAAGATCGAAGAAGTCAGAGAAATATCCCTTCCCGAGCTTGACGACAAACGTGCCATCGTCGTGATACGCAAAGTAAGCCCCACGCCGAAAGCGTATCCGCGTCGCCCTGCGGTAGCCGAAAAAAAACCGCTTCTCTAAACAGGAATATCATACGATAATGACGAAACCTCCTAATAAATGGAAATTTATTAGGAGGTTGATTTTTTCTGTGAAAACGCTGGGGCAACTGTTGAAGATAACAGGATTGCACGAGGAAAAACGTGCAGAGCGTACAAGAAGGACGCGGACAGTTAGGACGGAGAATACGGTACTGCGCGTGAAGATAGAAGACGTCTTCACCAATCCGTTCCAACCGCGCAAACAATTTGACCAAGAAGCCTTGTGGGAGCTGTCCGAATCGATACGTGACTTCGGGATACTCCAGCCGCTTCTTGTGAGAAAAGGAGCGTACGGCTATGAGCTTATCGCAGGTGAGCGAAGACTGCGGGCGGCAAAGCTGGCAGGCTGTGATGATGTACCTGTACTTGTACGTGAGATGACCGACGCGCAGATGGCGGAGATCGCACTTATCGAAAATCTGCAACGAGAGAATCTCCACTTCTTCGAAGAAGCCGAGGGGCTCGAACGGCTTCTGACAGAATTCTCCTTCACGCAGGAGAAGCTCGCGCTCCGTATGGGCAAGAAGCAGTCGACTATCGCGAACAAACTGCGCCTCCTCAAACTGTCGCCTGCGGTAAGACAACGAGTGCAACAAGAAAAGCTGTCCGAGCGTCATGCGCGTGCCCTTCTTGCCATAGACGATGAGCGTACACAGCTTGTTGTTGTGGAAGAAGTCTGTCGGGAAAAGCTCAACGTTCGCCAGACGGAACAACTCATTCAAGAGGCGAAAAAGCCGAAAACCATAGCGCAGAAAACGGCGAAACAGAATGTCGTACGGCTCGTACGTGATGCGCGTATCTTTCTCAATTCGCTCAACCATATTATTGGCGAGATGAAGCGGTCGGGGCTCAATGTCGAGGTAGAGGAGAAAGAAGAGCGTGATGCTATCACCGTCACGATGAAAGTACCGCGCAGCAAGTAGGGCGTTTCACGTGAAACGAAGAAAAAAGCCTTTCCGTTTCGGAAAGGCTTTTTCTTTCATTGTCGATATGGTCGGTTTGTTTCACGTGAAAC
>JAFSAX010000055.1 GCA_017442105.1 Selenomonadales bacterium
AGCTGTTTGATACACTTATCATTGCTGTTTTTTGTAATCCGAATAAAAAACCTCTTTTTACGATGGAAGAGAGGGTAGAGATGCTCAAAGAAGCAACGGCACATATTCCGAATATTCGTATCGACGCATTTTCGGGACTGTTGGCAGACTATGTGAGAGAACAAGGTGCTTGTGCGATCGTGCGCGGATTGCGCACGGCGACCGATTTTGAATATGAGATGCAGCGTGATCTTTTTATGCAGCATGCTGCAAGCGATATCGAAACAGTCTATTTGATGGCTGGCGGCGCATATTCGTTCGTTAGTTCGTCCGGAATTAAGGAAATGGCGAAATTTCATGGACCAATAAAAGGACTTGTGCCTGTTAATGTAGAACAAAGAATAATAGAAAAATATAAAAATGCTTAAAATGGAAAGTGGGGATACATATGGCAATAGAAGAGATCTTGGACGAAATAGAGAATCTGGTAGCGGCCAGTTCTCGTTTTCCGTTGAGCAATAAAAGAGTGATTCAAGAAGATGCGTTGATTCGTCTGGTAGATGATGTGCGCAGATCGTTGCCGCAAGTATTGCAGGATGCGGCACGTGTTATGAAGGATAAAGAAAAGATACTTGATGATGCAAGAAAAGAAGGCGAAAAATTAAAAGAGCAAGCACGTGTCTATGCGGTTACTTTAGTTGAAGAACATGCTATTGTGAAGCAGGCTGAAAAAAGAGCCGAAGAGATCGATGCAGAAGCTCGTCGTGTAGCGCACGAAATGGAAATGAGCATGGCGAACTATGCAGATACTGTGCTTGATCGTGTGGAAACCAACTTGCAGAAGGCTTTGCAGGTCGTGCAGCAGACACATGCTGATTTCCGCCAAAAATATTCGGAGAAATAAAAGAAGTAGGCATTCTGGAGATAGAATGCCTACTGTTTTTTTATATTGTAATAACATTTTGTCGCCAATGCACAAATAAGAGATAGGGTAAGAAGTGCCGTAAGCAAAAGGAGCAGTATGGTGGCGATATGTTCGATGCGCATAAGCCAATCGAATGAAGTATCGTGCGATTGGAATACAGGTATGGCTGTCGTTTCCAGCGCGAACCGAAGCGGATCGAACAGAAGATATGCCAAGAGGCCTGCGAGGATAGCATGGAGCAGTCTGGCGATCATGTACGGCTTCATGCTGATCCCTGCTTCCATGACGATGCTGGCTACCTGCCCGTGTACGGACAATCCGCTCCAAGCGATGATGGCGCTGACCAAAGTGATCTTTTCGATGAGGGGAGATGATGATTCACTGACGGCAAGGGCGCCAAGATCGATCTCGAATAAGCCCGAAACGAGTGCGTGTGCAGATGCGGTATCGAAGTTGATCAGAAAAAGCAGACTGCCGAATAAGGCGGCAAGACAATCTGTGACACCTACTGTCGATAAGATGCGAAGAAATACGGAAAACAAAATGATAAATCCGCCGATCAAAAGACTGGTCTGCATCGATTCTCGTACAGCATCGCCGAGCAGCTTGCCGAATGGGCGGTTGTCTTCGCGTCTTGCTTTTACCAGTGCTGACAGTGCGCGCGGAAGCAGACGGGCAGAAACAGCAGTAAGCGGTAAGGTATGTGATTCGTCGCGGGATCTGCCGTGAAAGCGAAACAACAGTCCTACGAGCAAACTGCCGCCGTAATGTGCAATAGCAAGTGTTGCGCCGAGCTCAGGCATACCGAACATCCCGACGGCCACCGCGCCGAACATAAAGAGAGGGTCGGCTGTATTGGTGAAAGAAAGCAGTCTTTCAGCTTCTATTGCAGTGCAAAGATTGTTTTTACGAAAGTTGGACGTGATGACAGCATCCATCGGATATCCTGATGCCAACCCGAGCGAAAGGGCAAAGGCGCCGATGCCGGGAACGTTGAATAATGGCCGCATCAACGGTTCTAGGAGAACGCCGATGAAGTGAACGATGCCGATCCCCATCAATATTTCCGATAAAATAAAGAATGGAAGCAGAGATGGAAATACGACGCTCCACCAGAGATTGAGTCCGATCATAGCAGAATCGAAAACATCTTTGGGATAATAGATCATAGCAAGCGTAAGAAATAAACTGATAAGTGCTCCTGCATAAGTTCCCAACGGAAATGTACGAAACTTCATCGTGTAGTCCTCCTGAAAATCGGTTAATAATATATATGAGGGACTTTCGGGAATAGACTTGACAATGATGATGGGGATGAGAGGTGCAATGTGAAAAAGATAGGACTGGTATTAGGATCGGGCGGTCTGCGCGGCATGGCACATATCGGTGTATTGAAGGTGCTGGAAGAAGAAAAGATCCCGATCGCATTTATCGTCGGATGCAGTATCGGGAGTCTGGTAGGAGGTCTGTATGCAAGCGGGTATTCGGCGAAACGACTCGAGCGGATGGCATGTCGATTGAAACGAAGTGAGTGGATCGATATCGTCATTCCGCGTATGGGACTATTTGCAGGCAAAAAAATGCTGACGGCCATTGATAAGATGGCGCGTCAGCGAATGTTAGAAGAAACAAAAATACCGATCTATATTGTTGCGACAGACCTCTGCAAAGGAAAAGAAGTCGTGATACAAAAAGGTAATCTTGCCGAAGCAATTCGTGCCAGTACAGCAGTGCCGGGAATCTTCGAGCCGTTTGCCAAAGACGGTACGCTGTACGTTGACGGTGCGCTTGTCGATCCGATGCCTGTTGATGCGGCACGTGCGCTCGGTGCTGATATCGTGGTCGGCGTAGACCTTATGCACGGCTCAAATGTTCCTGTCATAGACAATATCTTTGATGTCGTATTGCAATCTATCGAAGTCGTACAACGGCAACTTGGCTATGAGAAATATAAAGATGCAGACATGATGATCTGTCCCGAGGTCAGCCATATATCGCAGAGCGATTTTGACAAGGCGTTTGAATGTATCCGTATCGGCGAAAATGCGATGCGTGCTCGTGTGGAAGAATTAAAAACAATCATCGAATCATAACAGATAGCGTATCGGTGAAGTCGTGAAGTCTTGATTCTGCGCAAGCGGAGCTGAAAAGAGGCGTGCATATAGATTCGTGCTTCGCACATCGAATGCGAGCATCTGTTTCAACGGATCGTCGCTCTGTGACAGAAGATCATATTGATTGAAGAACGGTGTCAGCTTCGTGATGATGGGAGCAGACATCGTTTTTTTGCGTGTGCGGAGATATTCTTGCCCGCGCTCGTTCATGCCGAGGATACGAATATATTGGGGGCCGATCTTATCGAAACGAGATACCATCTCTTGCGTCGTGCCGAACAAATAATGAAGGAGCGTGCGCGAAAGTCTGGTTCGAGGATATCGTTTTGTTTTTACGAGATCGAGAAGCTCTTCGAGAGAGGTCGCGGCAAGTGAAGCAGAAAGAAACTTGTTTTCAAGCCCTTCCGAGATACCGACAGTATTTTTCAGTCTTGTTTTATCGGTCGTAGCGAGAAGTCCGAATACGAACAGGGCTAACCGTTCGAGTGAGGGGATGCCGCCGTTTTCTTCGTAGAAACGCGTAAGATAAGGATGTGTGGCGGGCGGAATGTAGGAAGCAAGTTCTGTCGTGCGGAATCGAATATCGGCGATATTTTTGCGGATAGCCGAACTGCTTGCGTGCATCGCGTTCTCAAGGGATGCGCTGTGATGTGATGAGCCGTGTCGGACGATGTGGATAGGCTCGATAGTTGGGGCATATCGCATAATGGCTTTCAGGTATTCTGTTGCCAAAATATTGTTGGGTGATGAAAGAATGTCGGACGGTATATGATGTTTTTCTTCGAGCATAGCCGAAAGTGCCGCGGCATAGGGAAGACCTTTTGTCATGTAGGGAGCAAGGTCTTTTGCAAGATGGGGGTGCGATTGTGCGCGGGCAGACGTGAGGATAGGTTCGAGCTGCTTGCTTTCTGTGCCGAAGGCAAGATGTGTGATGCCGAGCTCATGGAGCAGACGGATTCCGCCGCGAGCAAAATATTCGGCACTGCGAACGGCAAAGACGAACGGTAATTCGACTACGAGATCGGCTCCTCCTGCCAGAGCAAGCTGTGCGCGCTGCCATTTGGTGAATACCGATGCTTCTCCGCGCTGGGTGAAGTGACCGCTCATAGCCGCGATCACGACATCGGGAGATTCGCGTCTTCTGACTTCGGAGATCTGGTATGCGTGCCCGTTATGGAATGGATTGTATTCGGCGATAATACCGACTGCTTTCATCGACAAACGTCCTTTCGTAATATCATACTAATTTGTTTCTGGACAAATAAAAATACTCCTGCTAAATAAATTTTGTTGTAACAGTAAGAAGGAAAATATATTTTTGCGTGGAATAAATAACTATTAGCGATTGTGGGCTAATAACACACATAAGAGAGATATGTAGGAGGATGAAGTTGTGAAAGTTTTAGTTGTAAATTGTGGTAGTTCGTCTTTGAAATATCAGTTGTTCGACATGACGGACGAAACCGTATTGGCAAAAGGTTTGGTTGAACGTATCGGTATCGAAGGTTCGATCTTGACGCATCAGCCGGGCGAAGGCGACAAAGTAAAAATCGAAGCAGATATCCAAAACCATGGTATCGCAATTAAAATGGTATTTGATGCTTTGACGAACAAAGAACATGGCGTTATCGAAAATATCCAGGAAATCGCAGCTGTTGGTCACCGTGTAGCACATGGTGGTGAAAAATTGAAACAGTCCGTACTCGTTACGCCGGAAACGCTCCAGTTGATGGAAGAGTGCTTCGAAATGGCACCGCTCCACAACCCGCCGAACGTACTTGGTATCAAAGCTTGTGCTGAATTGATGCCGGGTGTTCCGCAGGTAGGCGTATTCGATACGGCATTCCATCAGACGATGCCGCAGAAAGCTTACATGTACGGTCTTCCGTATGAAGTATATGAAAAATATCAGATCAGAAGATATGGCTTCCATGGTACGTCCCACAAATATGTTGCACAGTGCGCAGCTGACATGATGGGCAAAAACTTGGAAGATCTCAAAATCGTTACTTGCCATTTGGGTAACGGCTCGAGCATCGCTGCTGTTAAAAACGGCAAATGCGTTGACACGAGCATGGGCTTCACGCCGCTCGAAGGTTTGGTAATGGGTACTCGTTGCGGTGACGTTGACCCGGCAATCCTTCCGTACCTCATGAAAAAAGAAAACATGTCGGTTGACGAAATCGATGCTTACATCAACAAACAATCCGGTGTATACGGTGTATCCGGCGTATCGAGCGATTTCCGCGACATCGAAGGCGCTGCAGCTGAAGGCAATGCACAGGCACAGCTCGCACTCGATATGTTCGCATATCGCGTACAGAAATACATCGGTGCTTATGTAGCAGCAATGAACGGTGTAGACGCTATCGTATTCACGGCAGGTCTTGGTGAAAACGGTATCTCCATGCGTGCTAAAATCGCAAGCGAACTCGGCTACCTCGGCACGACGCTCTGCGAAAAACGCAACGACATTCGTGGTAAAGCTCGCGAAATCAGCACGGAAGGCTCCGCAGTAAAACTCTTCGTTATCCCGACGAACGAAGAATTGATGATCGCTCGCGACACGAAAGTTCTCTGTGCGAAATAATCAAGAACATAATAGAGCATACTCTCGGACAAACGTTCGAGAGTATGTTTTTTTCACAGCAGTCAAGAAAAATCCTTGACAAACGATAAAAGGGTAGCTATAATAGGTAAGGATTGAAGGTGGAACATGATGAGAATTAATACTGGCGAAACGAAGATGCAAGTTGGTATCGATCAGCAATTTCATTTCATCACGTCTGCCCGTCAATTAGATATTGACGAAAAGACGATAGAAATTTCGGATGATATCGTAGTTGACGGAACAATATCTTATACCGGTCGTTTATTTCAAGTAAGTGGCAACATTTCTTTCCGGGCAGAGCGCGTATGCGATCGTTGTTTGGAAAACTTCACAGAACACATGGTGATTCCTTTTGACGAAGTCTATCAAGAAGATACGGCGGAGAAAAAAGAAGAAGATGCCATTGAGTTCGAAGGAACGTTCATCGACTTAACGATGGTCGTAAGAGAAATGTTGATCATGGCCGACTTTTCGAAGGCGCTTTGCAGTGAAGACTGCAAAGGACTTTGCTTGAAATGCGGAGCGAATTTAAACGAGCAGGACTGTCAATGTGATCGACATATAATTGATCCTAGATTAGCTGCTCTTCAGTCCTTCTTCGATAACGATAAGGATTGATAGATGTTTTTAAGGAGGTGTAGAAATGGCAGTACCAAAGCGTAAGATGTCGAAATGCCGTCGTGATAGAAGACGTGCAAACTGGAAATTAACGGCTCCTAGCCTTGTTGAATGTCCGCAGTGTCATGAAGCTAAGTTGCCGCATCACGTATGCTCGGAATGCGGTTACTATGATGGCAAAGAGGTTGTAAAAGTAGCAGCAGAGTAATCAGTAACATAAAAAATAAATCCCCGCGAGTTGATGGAAACTTGGTTTTCAACGATTCATGGGG
>JAFSAX010000056.1 GCA_017442105.1 Selenomonadales bacterium
AAGGCGGTCGTAACCAGCAGGGTCGCTTAACTGTTAGACATCAGGGCGGCGGTCACAAACGTTTATATAGAATCATTGACTTCAAACGTAACAAAGACGGTGTACCGGCAGTTGTTGCAACGATCGAATACGATCCGAACCGTTCGGCACGCATCGCTCTCTTGAATTATGTGGATGGCGAAAAACGCTACATCCTCGCACCGAATGGCCTTAAAGTAGGCGATAAAGTGGTAAGCGGTCCGGAAGCAGATATTAAACCGGGTAACGCACTTCCGCTCAAAAACATTCCGGTTGGTACGATGCTTCACAACATCGAAATGAAAATCGGTAAAGGTGGCCAGCTCGTTCGTTCCGCTGGTACGGGCGCACAGCTCATGGCTAAAGAAGGCGAACATGCACTTCTCCGTTTGCCGTCGGGCGAACTTAGAAAAGTACATGTTAATTGTAAAGCTACCATCGGTCAGGTAGGTAACCTTGAACATGAAAACATCACGATCGGTAAAGCAGGTCGTTCCCGTTGGATGGGCGTTCGTCCGGCTAACCGCGGTGTTGTAATGAATCCGTGTGACCATCCGCACGGCGGTGGTGAAGGTCGTTCGCCGGTCGGCCGTAAACATCCGGTTACTCCTTGGGGCAAACATGCTATGGGTGCTAAAACTCGTCGCAAAAAAGCTTCGGATAAATTGATTGTAAAACGCCGCACGAAATAAGATAGTGCAGCGTAGACGAAAATAGAAGGATGGAGCGCCGCTTGGCGGTGATCTCCTCCACGTTTTCCTGAAAGGAGGAAACTACTAGTGTCTAGATCTACTAAAAAAGGACCTTTCGTTGCAGAGAGCTTGATGAAAAAAGTTGAAGCAATGAACGAAGCTGGTGAGAAAAAAGTTATCAAAACTTGGTCGCGCAGCTCTACGATCTTCCCGAACTTCGTTGGACACACGATTGCAGTACATGACGGTCGCAAACACGTACCGGTTTATGTAACGGAAGATATGGTTGGCCATAAACTCGGTGAATTCGCACCGACTCGTACGTATAGAGGACACGGTTCGGAAAAATCGACCGGCTTGAGATAAGTAAGTATTTGCTGAAAGGAGGCTGTGCTATGGAAGCTAAAGCCGTTGCAAAACATGTGCGCATCACGCCTCGCAAAATGCGCATTGTAATGAACTTGATTCGTGGCAAAAATGTAAAAGAAGCATTTGCTATCCTTAAATTCACGCCGAAAGTTGGCGCTGAAGTTTTGGAAAAAGTGTTGAAATCGGCAGTTGCTAATGCTGAACATAATTTTGATATGAACGTTGATAACCTTTATGTCTCTACTGCATTCGTAGATCAGGGTCCGACCTTGAAACGCATTCATCCTCGTTCCAGAGGACAGGCGTTCAAAATCTTGAAACGCAGCAGTCACGTCACCATTATGGTGAAAGAGAGATAATAAAAGGAGGGAAACGATTTGGGTCAGAAAGTTAATCCGCATGGTTTACGTCTTGGTGTTATCAAAACCTGGGATGCTAAATGGTATGCAGACAAAGATTATGCAGAAAAACTGCATGAAGATATTAAAATCCGCAAGCACTTGAAAGAAAAACTCTTCAGTGCAGGCGTATCGAAAATTGAAACGGAACGCGCAGCAAAACGTTTGAAAATCACGATCCACACGGCTAAACCGGGTATGGTAATCGGCCGCGGCGGTTCCGGTATCGAAGAAATCAAAGCAGGTCTTAAAAAATTGACCGACAAGCATGTTGACATCAACATCGCTGAAATCAAACAGCCGGATATGGATTCCTATTTGGTTGCAGAAAACATTGCAGCGCAGCTCGAACGCCGTATCGCGTTCCGCCGTGCAATGAAACAGGCAGTTACTCGCACGATGCGTCTTGGCGCAAAAGGTATTAAAGTAATGGTAAGCGGTCGTCTTGGCGGCGCGGAAATCGCTCGCAGCGAAAGCTACCGTGAAGGAAGCATTCCGCTTCATACTTTGCGTGCTGATATCGACTACGGAACAGCTGAAGCACATACGACTTACGGCCGTATCGGCGTAAAAGTATGGATCTACAAAGGCGAAGTTTTGCCGGAGATGAAAAAAGTCGCTGCCGTTAGCGAAGGGAGCGAAGCATAATGTTATTACCAAAAAGAGTGAAACATCGTAAGCAGTTCCGCGGCCGTATGAAAGGTAAAGCACAGCGCGGCAACAAAGTAACGCATGGTGACTTTGGCCTTCAGGCTCTTGAACCGGCTTGGATCACGAACCGTCAGATTGAAGCGGCTCGTATTGCAATGACTCGTTACATCAAACGTGGCGGTCAGGTATGGATCAAAATTTTCCCGGACAAACCGATCACGGCTAAACCGGCTGAAACTCGTATGGGTAGCGGTAAAGGTTCCCCGGAATACTGGGTAGCAGTAGTAAAACCGGGTCGTGTAATGTTCGAAATGGATGGCGTAGCGGAAGAAGTAGCCAAAGAAGCAATGCGTCTTGCATCGCACAAACTTCCGATCAAAACGCGCTTCATTAAACGTGAAGAAACGGCAAACGCGGAGGGCGGTGAAGTAAATGAAGGTTAAAGAAATCCGTGAAATGAATCAGAACGAACTTAACCAGAAGCTTGCTTCCCTGAAAGAAGAACTCTTCAACTTGAGATTCCAATTAGCAACGGGACAGCTTGAAAATCCGATGCGAATCAAAGAAGTTAAAAAGACGATTGCTCGCATCAAAACGATCCAGCGCGAGCAGGAATTGCAAGCGTAACGTTCTTGCCGAATAGGTGAGATAAGAACGGAAGGAGGAAACAAGCATGGAACAAAGAAATGAGCGCAAAGTCAGAATTGGCAAAGTAGTCAGCGACAAAATGGATAAAACTGTTGTTGTAGCTGTTGAGCGTTTGGTACAGCATCCGTTGTACAAAAAACCGGTAAAAAATACGCAGAGATTCAAAGCTCATGATGAAAACAATGAGTGCAAATTGGGCGATACTGTCGCAATGATGGAAACTCGTCCGCTCTCGAAAGATAAACGTTGGAGAGTCACTGAGATCTTAGAAAGAGCGAAATAATCTAACTAAGACTAAAGTGAGCTGAATGAAAAGGAGGGATAACCGTGATCCAACAGCAGACTATGCTGAGTGTTGGCGACAACAGCGGTGCAAAAGAAATTATGTGCATTCGCGTGATGGGCGGTTCTTATCGTAAATATGCCAATATCGGTGATATTATCGTAGCTGCAGTTAAATCTGCATCCCCGGGTGGCGCAGTTAAAAAAGGCGACGTTGTGAAAGCAGTAGTTGTTCGTTCGAAAAAAGGTTTGCGCCGTTCGGACGGTTCGTACATTCGTTTCGACGAAAACGCAGCTGTAATCATTAAAGACGATAAATCCCCGAGAGGTACGCGTATCTTCGGACCAGTTGCAAGAGAATTGCGTGAAAAAGACTTCATGAAAATCATCTCGCTGGCTCCGGAAGTAATCTAATTAGGAGGCCCAGATAATGACGCAAGCAAAATTGCACGTTAAAAAAGGCGATACGGTACTCGTATTGTCCGGTAAAGATAAAGGCAAACAGGCAAAAGTTATTGCTGCAATGCCTGCAAAAGGCAAAGTCGTTGTAGAAGGCGTTAACAAAGTAAAACGTCACACGAAACCGACTCAGGCTGCTCCGCAGGGTGGCATTGTAGTAAAAGAAATGCCGATGCATTCTTCTAAAGTAATGCTCGTTTGCCCGGCTTGTAAAAAAGCAACGAGAATTAAGAAAACTGCACTTGCAAGCGGTAAATTCGTTCGTGCTTGCAAAAAATGCGGTGAAATCGTAGATAAAGAAAAATAATCGCAGGAAGGAGATCTGTCAGTGACTAGACTGCAAGAAAAATACCTGAATGAAACAACCAAACAATTGGTGGAACAGTTCGGATATAAAAACGTAATGGAAATTCCTAAGATTGAAAAAGTTGTTTTGAATATGGGCGTTGGTGAAGCTGTCGGCAATCCGAAAGTATTGGATGCAGCTGTAAACGACATGACGCAGATCACCGGCCAGAAACCGGTAATCACGAAAGCTAAAAAATCCTTGGCAGCGTTCAAACTGCGTGAAGGTATGCCGATCGGCTGCAAAGTTACGCTTCGCGGCAATCGCATGTATGAATTCCTCGACAAATTCATGAACGTAGCACTCCCGCGCGTACGTGACTTCCGTGGCGTAAGCCCGAAATCGTTCGACGGCCGTGGTAACTATGCAATGGGTTTGAAAGAGCAGCTCATTTTCCCGGAAATTGAGTACGATAAAATCGACAAACTTCGCGGGATGGATATTATTATTGTAACGACTGCCAAAACGGACGAAGAAGCAAGAGCGCTTCTGAAATTCATGGGCATGCCGTTCTCTGAATAAGGAGGGACACTTGTGGCAAGAAAAGCGTTAATCCAGAAATGGAGCAATGAGCCGAAGTATAAAGTACGTAAATACAATCGATGCAAAATTTGCGGTCGTCCGCACGGATACTTGCGCAAATTTGACATGTGCCGTATTTGTTTTAGAGAACAGAGCTACAAAGGTGCCATTCCAGGGGTAACCAAAGCTAGTTGGTAAGAATAACGGAAGGAGGCTAAAACCATATGGTAATGACCGATCCGATTGCTGATATGCTTACGCGCGTTCGTAATGCAAATTCGGTATATCATGAAAAAGTAGAGATCCCGGGTTCCAAAATCAAACAGGCAATTGCGGGTATTTTGAAAGAAGAAGGTTTCATCAAAGATTTCGAAGTAATCAACGATGATAAACAAGGTGTTATTCGCGTGAGCTTGAAATATGGCCCGAATCGCGAAAAGATTATTACCGGCATCAAACGCATCTCGAAACCGGGCTTGCGTGTTTATGCGAAAAAAGAAGAACTCCCGCGCGTTTTGGGTGGTCTCGGTATCGCAATTATCTCGACTTCGCAGGGTGTAATGAGCGACAAAGAAGCTCGTCGTAAAAACCTTGGCGGCGAAGTAATCGCATATATTTGGTAAGAACGTTTTTCGTTAGGAGGTGTGCAAATGTCCAGAATAGGTAGAGCGCCTATCACCGTTCCTGCAGGTGTAACGATCACTCAGAACGGTAATGTCGTAACAGTAAAAGGCCCGAAAGGCGAATTGACTCGTGAATTCGTAGCTGACATGATCATCGAAGTTGCTGACAACACGATCACGGTAAAACGCCCGACGGACAACAAAGAACATAGAGCCCTTCACGGCCTCACTCGTACGCTCCTCAATAACATGGTTATTGGCGTAACGGCAGGCTTCAGCAAAACTCTCGAAATCAACGGTGTTGGTTACAGAGCAGCAAAACAGGGCAACAACATCAACCTTTCTTTGGGTTTCTCCCATCCGGTTATCGTAGAACCGCCGACGGGTATCACATTTGAAGTACCGGCACCGAACAGAATCATCGTATCCGGTATCAACAAAGAAGTAGTTGGTGCAATGGCAGCGAAAATCCGCGGCTATCGCCAGCCGGAACCGTACAAAGGTAAAGGTATCAAATACGAAGGTGAAGTTATTCGTCGTAAAGTCGGTAAAGCCGGCGGTAAGAAAAAATAAGCGCTTTATAGAAAGGAGTGAACAACTTGCTTCATAAAGGTGATAAAAATGCCGCTCGTAAAAAGCGTCATTTCAGAGTAAGAAATCGTATCTCCGGTACTGCAGCAAGACCGAGACTTAACGTATTCAGAAGCTTGAAACACGTTTACGCTCAGGTTATCAACGATGTAACGGGTGAAACGCTCGTATCGGCAAGCACGGTAGATAAAGAAGTAGCAGCACAGATCCAGTTCGGTGGCAACATCGAAGCAGCGAAAGCAGTAGGTACTGTAGTTGCACAGCGTGCCCTTGAAAAAGGAATCAAAGAAGTTGTATTCGATCGCGGAGGTTACCTCTACCATGGTAGAGTAGCTGCATTGGCAGAAGCTGCGCGCGAAGCAGGCTTGGAATTCTAATTTTTGCGAAGGAGGTAACCTAATGGCCAGAATGGAACAGACAGCTTCTGAATTTCAGGAGAAAGTCGTATATATCAACCGAGTTGCTAAGGTCGTAAAAGGCGGTCGTCGCTTTTCGTTCAGCGCACTCGTTGTTGTTGGTGATGAAAACGGTACGGTAGGCGCAGGTCTTGGTAAAGCAAGCGAAGTACCGGAAGCAATCAGAAAAGGCATCGAAGATGCTAAGAAAAACTTGATCAAAGTTCCGCTCGTTGGAACGACGATTCCGCATCAGATCAACGGTGTATTCGGCGCAGGTAAAGTTCTCTTGAAACCTGCAGTAGAAGGTACCGGTGTTATCGCTGGCGGTCCGGTACGTGCCGTATTGGAATTAGCCGGTGTACATGACATCTTGACGAAATCGCTCGGCTCTTCGAACCCGAACAACATGGTTCGTGCAACCCTCAAAGGTCTCGAACAGTTGAAAAAAGCAGAAGAAGTTGCAGCGCTTCGCGGTAAAACAGTTCAGGAACTTTTGGGTTAAGGAGGAGCTAATAATGGCAAAAGTCAAAATTACTCTTACCAGAAGCCTGATCGGCAGACCGCAGGATCAAAGAGCAACGGTAAGAGCACTCGGTCTCGGTAAAATCAACAGCACAGTTGAACAGGAAGACAACGCAGTAATCCGCGGTATGATCTTCAAAGTAAAACACTTGGTAAAAGTAGAAGAAATCTAATTATAGAATAAGGAGGTGCTGAGAATGAAGTTACATGAATTGTCTCCGGCACTCGGCTCCAAGAAAGTAGCTACTCGCGTAGGTCGCGGTCTTGGTTCCGGCTTGGGCAAAACGTCTGGTAAAGGCCATAAAGGTCAGAAAGCACGTAGCGGCGGCGGTGTTCGTCCGGGCTTCGAAGGTGGCCAGATGCCCCTCTATCGTAGAATTCCGAAACGTGGTTTCTTCAACCGCTTCGGTAAAGAATACGCTGAAATCAACGTTGAAGTTTTGAACGTATTCGAAGAAGGCACAGTTGTTGATCCGGTAGCTTTGATTGAAGCCGGCATCATTAAAAACGTACGTGATGGTATTCGCGTATTAGGAAATGGAGAAGTGACGAAATCCCTCACTGTAATTGCTAATGGATTTAGCAAATCCGCAGCTGAAAAAATTACGGCAGCAGGCGGCAAAGTTGAGGTGATCTAAGTGCTTTCAGCATTATCCAACATACTCAAGATCACTGAGTTGAAAGATAAGATCGTCTTCACACTTATGATGTTCTTCATCTTTCGTTTGGGTACGCACATCCCGGTACCGGGCGTCGATCCAACAGCTATCGAGCAGCTCTTCGCGAGCGGTAGTCTGTTCGGTCTCTTAGACCTCTTCTCCGGTGGCGCGCTGAGTAAGTTCTCCATCTTTGCAATGAGTATCACACCATACATCAATGCGTCGATCATCATGCAGCTCTTGACCGTTGTTGTTCCGAAATTAGAGCAATGGTCGAAAGAAGGCGTTGAAGGTCGTAAGAAAATTACGCAGACGACGCGATATGGTACGGTACTTCTCGGATTTATCCAAGCACTTGGTATGGCATATGGCCTCAAAGAAGCTATCATGTACCCGGGTGTTGGATCGGTCCTTCTTATCGCACTCACATTAACAGCCGGCACAGCATTTTTGATGTGGCTCGGCGAACAAATCACAGCAAACGGTATCGGTAATGGCATCTCCCTCATCATCTTTGCAGGGGTCATCTCCAGATTACCGGAAGGCATTATGATGATCTTCGAATACCTCTCCGTAGGTACGATCAGCATCTTTAATGCAATATTATTCTTCGTAATTGCTCTTGTCATGATCGTATTCGTTATCGCGCTTACGCAAGGGCAGCGCCGTATCTCGGTCCAGTACGCAAAACGTATGGTCGGCCGTAAAATGTACGGTGGTCAAACGACGCACATCCCCCTGAAGGTCAATCAGGCAGGCGTCATCCCAATAATCTTTGCGTCATCCGTGCTGATGTTCCCGGCAACCATAGCCCAGTTTATTGATATCGCCTGGGTGCAAACCGTGGCAGGATGGTTTGAGTGGGGAAGCCCGTTGAATACATGTCTTTATGTACTTCTCATCCTCTTCTTCACGTATTTCTATACTGCGGTTACCATGAACATATCGGATATGGCAGAGAACATGAAAAAATCCGGCGGTTTTATTCCGGGACTTCGTCCGGGAAAGCCAACTGCAGATTATTTGGATCGTGTAATGACTCGTATCACTCTTGCAGGCGCAGTTGCTCTTGCATTGGTAGCGATCCTGCCGAACTTCATCGCAGCAGCTACCAACATTGAAGGTGTCTACTTCGGTGGTACCGCCTTACTCATCGCTGTCGGTGTATCTCTTGATACCATGAAACAGATCGAAGCGATGGTGCTCATGCGCCACTACCAAGGGTTCATGAAATAAGGGAGGAACAATCATGCATATTCTCTTGATGGGCCCGCCGGGTGCCGGCAAAGGTACGCAGGCGGCAAAATTAGTACAAGAATACAACGTCCCGCACATCTCCACAGGTGATATGTTCCGAGCTGCTGTAAAAGCAGGCACTCCGCTTGGCAAACAAGCAAAAGAGTGCATGGACGCAGGTAAACTTGTACCGGACAGTGTAACGATTGGTATCGTCAAAGAACGTTTGGCGCAGGACGACTGCAAAAAAGGTTTCTTACTCGACGGATTCCCGAGAACGGCTGAACAAGCAACAGCGCTCGACGAGATCTTGCCGGAAATCGGTATTCAGTTGACTCGCGTCATCAATATCGACGTTCCGAAAGAAGACCTCATTGAACGTGCAGTAGGTCGCCGCATCTGCAGAAAATGCGGAGCAACCTACCACATCGCCTTCAACCCGACCAAGGAAGACGGCATTTGCGATGCATGTCAAGGAGAACTTTATCAGCGTGCAGACGACTGTGAAGAAACGATGCGCAACAGACTCGACGTCTACGGTGCACAGACCCAGCCCCTTATAGACTACTATCAGGCACAAGGTCTTTACACAGCCATCGAAGGTCGTCAAGCGATTGACAAAGTATTTCACGATATAGTAGCTGCACTGAAAGGCGAATAAATAGGATGATCATCCTAAAATCGGATCGAGAAATCGAATACATGCGAGATGCAGGCAGAATCGTTGCCGAAACGCACGAAGAAGTCAGGAAAGCCGTAAGGCCCGGCATCAGCACACTCGAACTTGATAAGATCGCCGAAAAATATATAAAAAGTCAGGGAGCAATTCCTGCATTCAAAGGATACTACGGTTTTTCGGGAAGCATCTGCGCTTCCGTAAGCTGTGAAGTCGTTCACGGCATACCGAAAAAAGGGCGCAAGCTCAAAAATGGTGACAACATCAGCATCGATATTGGCGCCATGATAAACGGCTACAACGGAGACGCAGCCATCACTCATCCTGTCGGAGACATCGGTGAAGAGATGGAAAAGCTTCTTCGAATCACCGAAGAATCCCTATACAAAGGCATTGAAAAAGCGATAGCAGGGAATCGTCTTGGGGATATTTCTCATGCTGTACAAACACACGCGGAAAACAATGGGTTTGGTGTAGTGCGAGACTATGTCGGACATGGTATCGGAAGACGGATTCATGAAGATCCGCAAATACCAAACTACGGCAATGCCGGACATGGCCCGAGGCTTTCGGCGGGAATGACACTCGCCATCGAGCCGATGCTCAACGCAGGGACATGGGAAGTGAAAACACTTGCAGACGGTTGGACCGTCGTAACCAAAGACGGAAAACCATCCGCACACTTTGAACATACCATCGCGATCACCGATGGTAAACCGGAAATCTTAACACGCAGGTAATGCGTAAGAGAGTATCGCATAGCAAGGTGACTTGCTATAACAACAAATCGTAAGAAGCGGACGAGGAGGGAATATCTCGTGTCCAAACAAGACGTAATCGAGGTAGAAGGTACAGTTCTGGAAGCTCTTCCTAATGCTATGTTTCAAGTAGAATTAGAAAATGGGCATGTTGTACTGGCTCACGTATCGGGTAAGATCAGAATGAACTTCATTCGAATCTTGCCGGGTGACAAAGTCACCATCGAACTGACGCCGTACGATTTAAAACGTGGCCGTATTACCTACCGTTTCAAATAAGTCCTGCTGTATAGCAGACGAAAAAAGAAAAGGAGGAAATTGCAAATGAAAGTGAGACCGTCGGTTAAACCCATTTGTGAAAAATGCAAAGTTATTAAACGCAAAGGCAACGTAATGGTGATTTGTGAAAATCCCAAACATAAACAAAAACAAGGATAAGATAGGAGGTGCTCTATAGATGGCACGTATTGCCGGTATTGACTTACCACGTGATAAACGAATTGAAATTGCTTTGACATATATCTATGGAATCGGTCTTTCCTTATCGAAAGAAATCTTGGCAGCAACGGGTATCAGCCCGGACACTCGCACGAGAGACTTGACAGAAGAAGAAGTTTCCAAACTTCGTGAAATCATTGATAAAGAGTACATCGTAGAAGGTGACCTTCGTCGCGAAGAATCTCTTAACATCAAACGTTTGATCGAAATCGGTTCCTACCGTGGCAGAAGACATCGTATGGGTCTTCCGGTTCGCGGACAGAACACCAAAAATAATGCTCGCACCCGCAAAGGCCCGAAAAGAGCCGTCAGCGGCAAAAAGAAATAAGGAGGGATAACTTTTGGTAGCGAAAAAAGTGGCTAGACCGAAAAGAAAAGAACGTAAAAATATCGAGCATGGCTGTGCTCATATCCGTTCTACGTTCAACAATACAATCGTGACGATCACGGATACCAAAGGTAATGCGCTTTCCTGGGCAAGCGCAGGTGGCCTTGGCTTCCGCGGCTCCAGAAAGAGCACTCCGTTTGCTGCACAGATGGCTGCGGAAACGGCAGCGAAAGCAGCAATGGAACATGGTCTTAAACAGGTAGAAGTATCTGTTAAAGGTCCTGGTGCAGGACGTGAAGCAGCAATCAGAGCGCTGCAGGCAGCAGGTCTCGAAGTTAACTCGATCAAAGACGTAACTCCGATCCCGCACAACGGCTGTCGTCCGCCGAAACGCAGAAGAGTCTAATAGGAGGTGCAGAAATAGATGGCAATTGATAGAGTACCGGCTCTCAAAAGATGTAGAGCTCTTGGACTGGAACCGGCTTTCATCGGCCGCAGCAAACAGTCGAACCGTCAGCCGAAACGCGCCGGCAAAAAAATGAGCGAGTATGGTATCCAGCTTCGTGAAAAACAGAAAGCAAAATTCATTTACGGCGTATTGGAAAAACAGTTCAGAAAATATTATGAAAAAGCAAAAACGATGTCCGGCATCACCGGTGAAAACTTGCTCATCCTCTTGGAAAGACGCGCAGACAACATCGTTTTCCGTATGGGCTTGGCAGCAACTCGTCGTCAGGCACGTCAGATCGTTTCCCATGGTCATATCTTGGTAAACGGTAAAAAAATGAACATTCCGTCCGCACTCTTGAAAGCAGGCGATGTAGTAACGATCAAAGAAAAAAGCCGTGGCACGGCACTTTTCAAAGACATGGCAGAAACTGCTACGGCTTTGGACGTACCGGCATGGATCACCTTTGACGCACAGAACCTCGCCGGCACAATCGAACGTCTTCCGAACCGTGAAGAAATCGACGTACCGGTTGAAGAACAAATGATCGTAGAGTTGTACTCCAGATAAGATATCTCTTATGGGTATCGCGTAAAAGTAATTACGCATTAATGAGGAGGTTAACCTAGATGATCGAAATTGAAAAGCCGAAAATCGAAACCATCGAAGTAAGCGAAGATGGTCGTTATGGTAAATTCGTGTGCGAACCGCTCGAACGTGGATACGGTACGACGCTTGGCAACAGCCTGCGCCGTATCCTTCTCTCCTCGCTCCAGGGCGCAGCGATCACATCCATCAGAATCGACGGCGTACTCCATGAATTCTCTGCAGTACCCGGCGTAAGAGAAGATGTTACCAACATCATCCTCAATCTTAAAATGCTCTGTCTGAAAATGTATTCCGACGAGCCCAAAAAGATCTACATCGATGTAGAAGGCGAAAAAGAAGTTACAGCGGCTGACATCATTGCCGATGCAGATATCGAGATCCTTAACCCTGATCTTCATATCGCAACCGTCAATGAAAAAGGTTCTCTCAAAATCGAAATGATTGTAGAAACCGGCCGTGGTTATACGCCGGCTGACAAAAACAAAAAGCCGGATCAAGTAATCGGTGAGATTCCGATCGATTCCATTTTCTCGCCGATCCAGAGAGTAAACTATACCGTATCCGACACGCGCGTAGGCAACGTCACCAACTATGACAAACTTACGCTCGAAGTATGGACAGACGGTAGCATGTGCCCGGAAGAAGCGATCAGCAAATCCGCAAGCATCATGATTGCATATTTGCGCTTATTCCAGAACATGGCGGGCGCGCCGACAGAAGATGAAGGCGTAGAAGGCACTTTCTGCGAACCTGCTGAAAGCGGAGAATCCAAAACGCTTGAAATGACAATTGAAGACCTCGACCTCTCGGTACGTTCTTACAACTGTCTCAAACGTGCAGGCATCAACACCGTAGCAGAACTCGTTCAGAAAAGTGAAGACGACATGATGAAAGTACGTAACTTGGGCAAAAAATCCCTGGACGAAGTGAAGAAAAAATTAATCGAGCTCAACCTCGGTTTGGCAGAAATCGAAGAATAGGAGGAAAGACAATGGCTTACAGAAAATTAGGACGTGACTCCAGCGCACGTAAAGCATTGTTCCGCAGCATGTTGACTTCCTTCTTTGCATGTGAGAGAATTGAAACTACTGAAGCGAAAGCGAAAGAAGTCAGCAAACTCGCTGACCAGATGATCACGTTGGCAAAACGTGGCGACTTGCACGCTCGCAGACAAGTATTGGCAGTACTCTTGGACGAAGAAGTGACGAGAAAATTGTTTGATACAATTGCGCCGAAATACAGCGAACGCAATGGCGGTTACACGAGAGTTTTGAAAACTGCTCCGCGCCGTGGCGACGCTGCACCGATGGCAATTCTTGAATTGGTATAATAATGATAGCCGGATTGCTCTTGAGTGATCTGGTTTTCATTTCGTGTGAGGAAAAAGAGCAAGATCCATCTAACGTGGAACTTGCTCTTTTTTATTATATCGAATCGTCTTTATATTGAACCGTGTAAAAAATGGCAAAAAAGATCGCCTACCGATAGTGGTAGACGATCTTTTTATTTTATTCGCAAGGTAATACTTTTATTGATTCATCTTTGCCAAAGCCTCTTTCGCAATCTCATGCCCCTGCTCGGCGGCTTTCGTCAGCCAATGTTTTGCCTGCGTTTCATCTTTCGTTATACCTGTGCCGTTTTGGTAGCAGAGAGCCAGTGCGTATTGAGCATCCTTGTCGCCCTGCTCGGCAGCCTTCGTGTACCATTCTACTGCCTTCGCTTCATCTTTCTCTACACCATGCCCGAGCATATAGCAATCGCCTAAATGATATTGTGCTCTATCAATATTCTGATAGGCAGATTTTTGCCATAAGTCGAAGGCTTTGGAGTAATCTTGCTCGACACCGTGGCCGTTGTAGTAGCAGACTCCAAGATTGTTTTGTGCCGTAGCAAAACCTTGATCAACAGCTTTGGTGTACCAGTATACGGCTTGCTTTTCATCTTTTTCGGTGCCGATACCTTCGTAGTAGCAGATAGCGAGGTTATATTGTGCTTTAACATACCCTTGTTCGGCAGCTTTTTGATACCAAGAAATGGCTTGTTTTTCGTTTTTTTCGATTATGGCACCTTGGTAATAATGGAATGCTAAGTTGTATTGTGCAACGGCATATCCATGCTCGGCAGCTTTAGTGAACCAGTATACAGCTTTTTTGTTGTTTTGCTCGATACCTATTCCTTTCGCATAACAACTAGCCAGAGCATTTTGTGCTACGACATTCCCTTGCTTGGAAGCTTTTTGAAACCAATAGAAGGCTTTTTTATGGTCTTGTTTGGTGCCGATCCCGTTATGATAGCAGAGAGCCAGTTGTCCTTGTGCAGGCGCATACCCTTGCTCGGCAACTTTTTGCCACCAGTAGAAGGCCTTTTCTTGGTCTTGCTTGGTGCCGACTCCGTCTTGATAGCAGAGAGCCAGAGGGGCTTGTGCAGGCGCATACCCTTGGTTGGCAGCTTTGGTAAGCCAATAGAAGGCTTTTTCATTGTCTTGTTCGATACCGTTTCCGTCATGATAGCAGATTGCCAAAGCAAGTTGCGCTTTCACATCGCCTGCCTTAGCTTTCTGCTGATAGTCAGCGATCTTGAACGTATCTGTCATTTCTTGGATAATGCGTTCTTTGTCGCTTGCACTTACTTCACTTGCCGTGCATATGGGCATCACATCACGGAGAATATTCGGCATGATACATACCGATGCACAGGAAAGTGCGGTGAGGATAAAGATGCGTTTGATATGCTTTGATAGCGTTTTCATTGTATATATCTCCTTTGAACCCGAGATTGGTTACTGTTTCGTCATTATTGCAATCGCTTCTTGGGCGGGTGGGTAGCCTTGTTTGGCAGCTTTTTTGAGCCAGTAGGCAGATGTTTCGATGCTTTTTTCTGTACCTGTTCCTTCTGCATAGCAGAGGGCTAAGTCATATTGTGCTTCTGCCAGACCTTGTTCGGCAGCTTTGGTGAACCAATAGACGGCTTGGGTCATGTCTTTTTCTACACCTCTGCCTTCGCAGTAACAGCGAGCGAGGTTGTATTGAGCCGGGGCAAAGTTTTGGTCGGCAGCTTTTTTGACCCAGTATATGGCCTTATTATAATCTTGTGTGATACCTTTTCCGTAGTAGTAGCAGACGGCAAGTTCTGTTTGGGCATCGACGTTGCCTTGCTCGGCGGCTTTGGTGAACCAATGTACGGCTTGTTTGTCATCTTGAGGGATGCCGATACCGCTATAATAGCAGAAGGCGAGTTCGGTCTGGGCTTTGTCGTGACCTTGCTCGGCGGCCTTGGTAAACCAGTAGACAGCTTTTGTATCGTCTTTTTCAACGAAAGTGCCGCTTTGGCAGAAGGTGGCGAGCTGGTGCTGTGCATCGACATATCCCTGCTCGGCGGCTTTGGTGAGCCAGTATACGGCTTGTGTGTCGTCTTTTTCTATACCTATGCCTTCAGAATAACAGCAAGCCAGATTATATTGGGCAGGAGCGAAGTTCTGCTCGGCGGCTTTTTTGAGCCAATATATGGCTTGTACATTATCTTGTTGAGTACCATCGCCAACGATGTAGCAGAATGCCAGTTCGGTCTGTGCATCAGCAATACCTTGCTCGGCGGATTTGGTATACCAATATACGGCTTGGGTGTCATTTTTTTCTGTACCGATACCGTTTTTATAGCAGAGTGCAAGACCGCATTGTGCACGTGGATGCCCTTGTTCGGCAGCTTTTGTAAGCCAATAAAAGAGTTTGCTATCATCTTTTTCAACACCGATGCCATCTCCATAGTAGGCGGCTAACTTAGCTTGCGCAACGGCATGACCTTGAGTGGCGGCTTTGGTAACCCAATGTACGGCTTGCGAGTCATCTTTTTCTACGCCTTTACCGTTTTGATAACAGAGAGCCAGCTTGAACTGGGCTTCGGCATGACCTTGCTCGGCGGCTTGGGTATACCAGTATGCGGCTTGTGTATCGTCTTGTTTAATACCGATGCCGTTTCTGTAACATTCTCCCAGCGAGAATTGTGCTTCTGCCAGTCCTTGCCCAGCGGCTTTTTGATACCATGTGAATGCTTTTTGGCCATTTTGTTCGGTCCCGATACCGTGCTCGTAATGGTATGCCAGATTAGTCTGTGCTTCGGGGAGTCCTTGCTCGGCTGCCGCGGTGAACCAATGTACAGCTTTTTGACGATTTTGTTTGGTGCCTATTCCGTTATCGTAGCAGAGAGCCAGATTGAATTGCGAAACTGCATCACCTTGTTCGGCAGCTTTTTGCCACCAGTGGAAGGCTTTTTCGTTATCTTGTTTGATACCGTTCCCGCTGTAATATGTATAAGCCAAACGGCGTTGTGCGGCGATGTCGCCTGCTTCGGCGTTCTGCTGATAGTCAGCGATCTTAAATGCTTCCATCATTTCTTGGCTGATATTCTCTTGTGCGAATGTGAGGGGCAGTGCATCGCTCGCACTTACTTTACTTGCCGTGCATACGGGCATCATATCATAGAATATATTCGGCATGATATATACCGATGCACAGGAGAGTGCGGTGAGGATGAGGGCACGTTTTATATTCTTCGACAGTTTTTTCATCGTGTGTAGCTCCTTTAGGCGGATAAGCGTTTGTTACCTTTATTATACAAGAAAAGAAACTTTGTGAGTAGGGGAGACGTGTATTTCGCGGACGGTGGGGTAGTGGCGGACTGTATTTATTGCGAGAGGTAGTTGTATACATGGGAAAATACTTGCCGACTTTGGCGGCAGGCGATATAATTAAATATTATAGCCGAATCTTATGATTCGCTTTATATTCATGAATAACAACATAAAATGGGAGAGAAACAGCGTGCAAATTGAAGTGAAAAATCTAAGCCACCACTATGTTGGGGCAGAAGACAATCAACCCCCTGCGCTTGACCATGTGAATCTGACCATTGATGAGGGTGAGTTCGTTGCGATCATCGGCACGAACGGCTCGGGCAAGTCAACGCTTGCCAAGCATCTGAACGGCCTACTGTTGCCGTCGGAAGGCGAATGTCTCGTCGATGGGATGTCAACACTCGATTATGAGTATATCTGGGATATCCGCCAGAAGGTCGGTATGGTGTTCCAGAATCCCGATAACCAGCTCGTTGCGACTGTCGTGGAAGAAGATGTCGCATTCGGTCCCGAGAATAACGGTGTAGAGCCTGCGGAGATCCGTCGTCGCGTAGACGATGCGCTTCGTCGTGTCGGTATGGAAGCGTTCCGCGATCATGCACCGCATCGCCTGTCGGGCGGTCAAAAACAGCGTATTGCGATTGCAGGTGCGCTCGCGATGGATTCGCGCTGGCTCGTACTGGATGAACCGACTGCCATGCTCGATCCGCAAGGTCGTCAGGAAGTTCTCGGTATCGTCAAACGCCTTCATAAGGAAGAAGGCATCGGTATCGTCTACATCACACACTACATGGAAGAGGCCGTCGCGGCTGATCGTGTTGTCGTGATGAAAAACGGCGTTATCTTGACGGAGGGTACTCCGCATGAAATTTTTACGCAGACGAAAATGCTTGAGGAGCTCGGTCTTACTGTTCCTGTGGCTACGCTCCTTGCTGACAGACTGCGTGCGGCAGGTCTTGATCTTCCGCAAAATATCATCACAGATGAAGAATTGGCGGTGGCATTATGTCAATTACGTTAAATAATGTTACACATACCTACATGACAGGAACACCGTTTGAACGTACGGCTATCAAGAACGTATCGTTCTCTATCAACGAGGGCGAGTTCGTCGCTATCATTGGTCATACGGGCTCGGGTAAATCGACTCTCGTACAGCACCTCAACGGCCTTCTCGTGCCGACGACGGGTACGGTCACGGTCGACGGTACCGATATCAATACGAAAAAAGCAGAATCCCTTGCCGCACGACGCAAAGTCGGCATGGTATTCCAATATCCCGAATATCAGCTGTTCGAAGAAACGATCGCCGCCGATATTGCGTTTGGTCCGCGCAACTTCGGCTTGGATGAAGATGAGGTGGACGAGCGTGTACGTGAGGCGATGGAGTTCGCCGATCTCGATTACGAGCAGTACGCACAGCGTTCTCCGTTCCAACTGTCGGGCGGACAGATGCGCCGTGTGGCGATCGCAGGTGTGATCGCGCTCAAACCGCGCTATCTCATTTTGGACGAGCCTGCCGCAGGTCTTGATCCGATCGGCAAGCGCGTCATTTTTGACAAGATAAAAGGGCTCCATGAACACGGTACGACTGTTATCCTCGTATCGCACAACATGGACGATGTTGCCAAGATGGCAGACCGCATCTTCGTCATGCATCAAGGCGTGCTGGCGGCGAGCGGTACACCTAAGGAGATATTCGCTCAGCGTGATCTTCTGAAAGAAGCAGGCCTTGATGTACCGCCTGTTACCGAAACGCTCCGCTGTCTGAAAGAGTACGGTTTTTCTGTTGATGATACCGTTCTCGATATCGACGATGCGGCTCAAAGCGTATTGCAAGCAGTAAGGGGGGATCGTCATGCTGAATGATATCACACTCGGACAATATATCCCGTCCAACTCACTCATACATCGTCTTGATCCGCGTACGAAAATTATCGGACTTCTCCTCTACATCAGCGGTATCTTTATCGTTGAGAGCTACCTTGCGTATGCATTTCTCGGTGCGTTCGGCATCACTGTGGTAAAGCTGTCTGAAGTACCGCTCAAAATGATCCTCAAGTCACTAAAACCGCTCTGGTTTATCGTACTTTTCACTGCACTCATCCATCTGTTCGTTACCCCGGGCACGCCCATTATGACGGTCGGCAGTTTCACGATGACGTGGGAAGGTCTTGACCAAGGGCTTCTTATGGGTATCCGTCTTCTCTTGTTGATGAGTTTCGCGACGCTTCTGACGTATACGACATCACCGATCGCTCTCACTGATGCGATAGAACGCCTTCTCAAACCGCTTTCGCGATTCGGCGTGCCTGCGCATGAGCTTGCGATGATGATGACGATCGCGCTTCGTTTCATTCCGACGCTTATTGATGAAACAGACCGCATCATGAAAGCACAGCGTTCGCGCGGTGCCGATTTCAGCTCGGGCAGTCTTCTTCGTCGCGTTCGCTGCCTGATCCCGCTTCTCGTACCGCTCTTCATCAGCGCATTCCGTCGTGCCGATGAGCTTGCTGTTGCGATGGAAGCACGCTGTTACCGCGGAGGCGACCACCGCACCCGTATGCGTACGCTTGCATACACGTCGCTCGACCGCAATGCGTATATTGCCGTATTCGTTCTTCTCGCTATTATTATTGCGATCCGCATAGGAAAAACGTGCTATGGGATGTAATATGGAAAATGCGCGCAATATCAAGATGATCGTTGCTTACGACGGTACGAACTATCACGGATTCCAGCGGCAAAAGAATGCGCTTGCGATACAGGAAGTCCTTGAAGATACGATGTCACCCATCTTTGGCCACCCTGTATGGATCATCGGCTCGGGTCGTACCGATACGGGCGTTCATGCACGTGCGCAGACGATCAACTTTACCACGACATCGCGCATCCCTGTAGATAAGATGCCTATCGCCGTCAACAGCCGCTTGCCGCGTGATATCGCGATATTATCGGCAGAAGAAGTGGAGGCGGACTTCCATGCAAGATTTTCTGCCGAAGAAAAAACGTATGCTTACCAGCTCCTCATCTCGGAATGTCCCGATCCGTTTGCCAATGCTTATGTATGGCAGGTAAAAAAACCGCTCAGACTAGACTTGATGCGTGATGCGCTCTCTATCGTCGTCGGTACGCATGATTTTTCCTCGTTCGAAGCATCGGGCAGTGCCGTGCGCGACCCTGTCCGTACCATCTTTGAGGCGACCCTGACCGAAGAGGAAAATAGCCGCGTTACGATCAGGCTTCGCGGGAACGGATTCCTCTACCATATGGTCAGAAATATCGTCGGCACCCTTGTCGATGTCGGGCTTGGGCGGACGAGCGTAGAAGGATTTCGGGATATTATGGAAGCCCATGACAGAAGGAAGGCAGGTGTCACCGCACCACCGCAGGGACTGTTTTTGGAAAATGTACGTTATCCCAAAAAATATTACAAAAAAGATGAAAATACTCCTTGACAAGAGGGGAACGTTTCATTAGAATATCTTTATGGAACTACGCGGTTGATTCCACTAGCCCCGGAAGATATTGCTATCGGGTTCTGTACAACAACAGCTATGATAAGGAGGGATATTCGCATGAAAACCACTTTTATGGCAAACGCGGCAACAGTTGAACGCAAATGGTATGTTGTCGATGCCGAAGGTAAAACTTTAGGTAGATTAGCCGCTGAAGTTGCAAAAGTTCTTCGCGGTAAACATAAACCGACTTTTACGCCGCACGTTGATACGGGCGACTTCGTAATCGTTGTAAACGCAGAGAAAATTGCCCTCACTGGCAAAAAAATGACGCAGAAAACGTACTTCCGTCATTCCGGTTACCCGGGTGGCACGACGTTTACGACTGTTGAGCAGATGCTCGCAAAACAGCCGGAACGCGTTGTTGAATTGGCAGTAAAAGGTATGCTTCCGAAAAACACGCTCGGTCGTCAGATGTTCCGTAAATTGAACGTCTACGCAGGTGCTCAGCATCCGCACGCAGCACAGAAACCGGAAGTACTCGAAATTAACGTAAGATAATCCGGAAAGGAGGAACATAATTATGGCATTGGTTACTTACTACGGCACTGGCCGCAGAAAAACCTCGGTTGCTAGAGTTCGTCTGGTTCCGGGTGAAGGTAATATTGTGATCAACAAACGTCCGTTGGCTGAATACTTCGGTCTTAAAACGCTCGAATTGATCATCAAACAGCCGTTGAACTTGACTGAAACGATCGGCAAATACGATGTTATCGCAACTGTAGAAGGTGGCGGTCCGTCCGGACAAGCAGGTGCTATCCGTCACGGTATCTCCCGCGCACTCCTCGAAGTTGACGCTGAACTTCGTCCGGCTCTCAAAAGAGCAGGTTTCTTGACGCGTGATGCACGTGAAAAAGAACGCCGTAAATACGGTCTCAAAAAAGCTCGTAAAGCATCCCAGTTCTCGAAACGTTAAGATCGTCTATGCAGACATCTTCCAAAACCTCGCATCTATGGTGCGAGGTTTTGTTTTTACGAAGAAGGAGGAGTCCGGATGAAAGAACAAAAAGAGATATCCTTATCGGAAGCGATTCGAACCTTTTATGACAAAAATCCGTTCGTTCAGCATCTCGATATGCAGATCGACTATATCTCAGACGGCAAGACGCGCCTTGTGATGATGGTAGACGAGGCAAAACATACCAACTTTTACGGTGTGGCGCACGGCGGTGCACTTGCATCGCTTGCCGATACGGCGATGGGCTCTGCTTGTCTGTCGGTCGGCAAGAAGGTCGTCACGATCGAGATGAACTTTAACTGTATCAAACCTGCACCGGCAGGCAAAAATATCGTGGCAGAGGCTAGCATCCTTCATAACGGAAGCAAGACCATCATTGCCGAAGCCGAGATCCGCGGGGAGGACGGTACTCTTCTTGTCAAAGCACGCGGGTCATTTTTCGTAATTGGGCAGTTAACAGACTGATTCTTGGATAAAAAAGATAGTATATACAAAAATTGTCTTGCAATTATCCGCAACAAAACGTATAATCAAAATCAAGAGGCGGAATGCTTAGGTCCGTGGTTGAAAGTCGATGCCAGTCGCAGGCAAAACGATCCACGTAAGAAGCGCAAAGTCGCTTTGATCATGGTGCGGCTTAGAGGTTAGTCCTGCCGGGAATGACAATAATTTAACCCGAGAGAAGTAGTAGTGAGGGAGATGAGCTCTAATAGCGAACCTTCCAGCAGGCGGGTGTGGGGTCAAAGACCAGGTCGGCTAAGCAAGATGCTTTTTAGATTTCATATGCAAGGGGATATTTTAATGACTTTCGTAGACAAAACGTTAACGTGCAAAGACTGTGGAGCTGAGTTCATTTTCAGCGCAGGCGAACAAGAATTTTATGCGGAAAAAGGTTTCGAAAACGAACCGATTCGTTGCCGCGCTTGCCGTGAAGCAAGAAAACAGAATCGTGAAGGTTCGAACTACCAGCCGCGCGAAATGTACGAAGTAGTTTGTGCAGAATGTGGCGTAACGACGCAGGTTCCGTTCCAGCCGCGTAATGACCGTCCGGTTTACTGCCGCGAATGCTTCAACGCACGCAAAAGATAAATCATTATGCCCGGCCTAGGTCGGGCTTTTGTATTTAAAAAGGAGGAAACAAACAATGAGCAAAAAACTGTTAATGCTCTTGTCGGCACTTTTGATGGTCGTTGTAATGGCTGTTGCGGGTTGCGGACAGGACAAAGCAAAAAGCGATGCGAAAGTTCTTCGCGTCGGTACGGAAGCTACATACGCTCCGTTCGAATTCCAGGATGACAAAAGCAAAGAATATATCGGCTTCGATATGGATCTTATCCGTGCTGTCGGTAAACAGATGGGTTATGAAGTTCAGATCCAGAATCTCGCATTCGATGGTTTGATCCCGGCTCTCGAAGCAGGCAACATCGACATCGCTGCATCCGGTATGACGATCACGGAAGAACGTGCGAAAAAAGTTCTTTTTTCTGAACCGTATTACAAAGCAGGTATCTCTGTTATGGTCAAAGAAGGCAATAACGATATCAAATCGTTTGATGACCTCGCAGGCAAAAGTGTAGCTGTTCAGATCGGTACGGTATCGGCTGAAGCTGCTTCCAAAATTCCGAACGCAAAAGTTCGTGAATTCAACAACTCTTCCGAAGTTTATCTTGAACTCGGTATTGGCGGTGTAGATGCTGCTATCAATGACCTTCCGGTAAGCGCATACTACTTGCAGCAGAATCCGAATTGCGGCAACAAAATTCTTCCGGAAATTCGTTCGGTCGAATCGTACGGTTTTGCAATGTACAAAAAAGATACCGACCTCAAAGCAAAAGTTGACGCAGCACTCGCTGAACTCAAGAAAAACGGCGAATACGAAAAAATTTACATGAAATGGTTCAAACAGAAACCGCAGGCATAAGCTAAGCTGATGCAAAAATATACGAAGGCTGTTTCCTCGAAAAATGGGGAAACAGCCTTTTTTATTTCATTTGCAGGTTGATTCGTTGCGCGTGGTGCGGTATAATTAAATGTAATGTGCTTATAAAAATGAAGAAATATAGGTGAAGCAAATGAATTTGGATTTTAGTGTAGTATTTAAAGTATTGCCGCTTCTCTTAGAGGGGGCTGCCGTTACGATCGAGATCACGGCACTCAGCGTAGGCTTCGGTTTTATCATCGGTATGCTCGTCGGCGTCGCAAGACTTGCGAAGATGCGTCCGCTCAAATGGCTCGCGATGATCTATATCGACTTTATCCGCGGAACGCCGCTTCTCGTACAGATCTTCTTGATCTATTTCGCACTTCCGATGATCACGGGAACGCGTATCGACCCGTTCTTTGCGGCAATCACAGCCTGCAGTATCAATAGTGGTGCGTACATAGCAGAAATCTTCCGCGCAGGTATCCAGTCGATCGACAAAGGTCAGATCGAAGCAGGACGTTCGCTCGGTCTTAACTGGTTCCAGACGATGCGTTATGTCGTTATGCCGCAGGCGTTCAAACGTGTTATCCCGCCGCTCGGCAATGAGTTCATCGCCATGCTCAAAGACTCGTCCTTGGTATCTGTTATCGGGTTCGAAGAACTTACGCGTCGCGGTCAGCTCATCATTGCGAAAACATACAGTTCGTTTGAAATTTGGATGGCTGTCGCTATTTTGTATTTGATCATGACCTTGACGATCTCTCGTCTGGTCGCATACTTGGAGCGGAGGTACAACGTTGATGATCGACATTAAGGAGCTTAAAAAAGACTTTGGAAAAATATCGGTACTGAAAGGTGTCAACCTCTCGGTAGATGAAGGCGAAGTAGTCGTTATCATCGGACCGAGCGGCTCGGGCAAAAGCACGATCCTTCGCTGTATCAACTATCTCGAACAGCCGACAGGCGGCGAGATCATCGTTGACGGCATTTCCTTGAACAGTGATACAAACGTTGACCTCGTTCGTAAAGAGGTCGGCATGGTATTCCAGAGATTCCATCTCTTCCCGCATATGACGGCACTTGAGAACATCATGCTCGCACCGATGAAAGTACGCAAACTCTCTCGTGAGCAGGCAGAAGAAGAAGCACGCCAGCTTCTCGCCAAAGTAGGCCTCTCCGAAAAAGCAGACCAGTACCCCGAAAAACTGTCGGGTGGTCAGCAGCAGCGTGTAGCGATCGCTCGTGCGCTTGCGATGAAACCGAAGATCATGCTCTTCGACGAACCGACTTCGGCACTCGATCCCGAGATGGTCAAAGAGGTATTGAACGTTATGAAAGCACTTGCCAAAGAAGGTATGACGATGGTCGTCGTCACGCATGAGATGGGCTTTGCACGCGAAGTAGCAACGCGCGTAGCGTTCGTTGATGAAGGCAAGATCCTCGAACTTGCTACGCCGGAAGAGCTGTTCACCAATCCGCAGCACGCTCGTACAAAGGAATTTTTATCCAAAATATCGTAATTCGGTTGACAAATTTCTCCAACTCTGCTATACTAAAGCACGTGGTCACAAGGTAGTGTCCAGTTTATATCTAGGAGGAATTTCACAATGATTGGTAAGGTTAAATGGTTCAGCGCAGAAAAAGGCTACGGATTCATTGAAGGAGAAGACGGTGCAGATGTATTCGTACATTTCTCGGCTATCCAGGATCAGGGCTTCAAAACGTTGACCGAAGGTCAAGAAGTTGAATTCGAGATCGTTGAAGGTGCGCGCGGACCGCAGGCGGCTAACGTCGTTAAAAAATAATCTGTTATGATATCAGACCCGACTTTTATGAAGTCGGGTTTTGTTTTTGGATAAGAAATTAGATAATTCAGAAAAGAGTAAAATTTTTTCAAAAAAGCAAGATGGATAGTAGGATTTTTCTTTTTTGTGGCGAAATAATATAACATAGGACCTAGGAAAGGGGAAATGTTCTATGGCAAAATTCACAGTAAGAGGGAAAAATATCGAGATTACTCCCGCACTGAAAGATTATGTTGAAAAGCGCGTGGGTAAGGTGGACCGCTTCTTCGAAGTGGGCGAAGTAACAGTTATTCTTACCGTAGAAAAAGGCCAGCATATTGTAGAAGTAACGATTCCTCTCGGCGGCATGATTCTGCGCGGGGAAGAATCGACTATGGATATGTACACCTCGATCGATTTGGTATCGGAAAAACTTGAACGTCAGATTGAAAAATACAAAGCAAAAATGGAAAAACGTTATCGCGGCAGTATCAAGGAGGTTGCTCTTGCAGAAGTGACGCCGCATACGGAGCCGGATACGGAAGAGTTTGTTATTAAGAAAACGAAACGTTTCGCGATCAAACCGATGGATGTTCAGGAAGCGATCATGCAGATGAACCTTGTCAACCATGATTTCTA